>JAJRTM010000088.1 GCA_024278285.1 Planctomycetota bacterium | reverse complement strand
TATCAGATCGCCTGCCCAGCTTTCTGATACGTGAATTTCGTCTCAGTGGCGTTGCAACCAGTAACGCACAACCGGTTCCGTTCACTGGACTGCTGAAAAATATTACGCATGCCCCGAAACAGCTTGGCAAGTCAATGCAATACGAAATGAAAATATCTCATCAAGGGGGCGTCCACCTGAGAGGAATTGTCGACTTAACCGGCGATGTTCCCGTATTTACTTTGAATGGTAAAATTGAATCCTTTGAATTTCCCATCCAAAAGCTGGTCGATCATGAAAAGTTGCAATTCTCATTGGTCACTGGAAAAATGCAGGGTCTGATTAAGCTAAAACTACTCGGCGATAAGATTGACGCCACTCTTTCCTGGAACCAATCCGATGTTAACTTCCTTGTTGATGGAAATATGCAATTGGAACAACGCGAATTAACCAAGCTCGGTTTCTCGCCAATTTCTGCAGTTGATTTGCTCAAGCGGTCTGTCGAAGGAATTAACGGTATTCATGGTGAAGTCAGCCTGAGTGGTTCGTTGAAGTCCCCTTCCATCGAATTGCGTTCCGACATTGGTAAGATTATTTCCAGTCGCCTGCAAGATGAATTCCGCAAAGAAGCTCTTCTCAGGCGAGATGAAGCACGATTTCTTGCCGAACAGCAAATCGATCAACAAATGCAAAAATTGACCACCAAAATCGAACAGGAATACAAAACCGTCTTGGCTGAATTGAACGTCAACGAAAATCTGGCCAAAAACCTGGTCGAGAAAGTTGCCATCCGCCCCGCAAGCGGCATCCTGAATCGCCTGTTCCGCTGAGGCCAACAGTCTTCGCATCTATTTACAAGCTCACAGATAATTCATTTAACGGCAAGCCGAAAGCGACAGCGTAAATAAGTCTGCTTTGCACAGCCCTGCAAAAATATCCAGTTATTGATTGTGATCGCTTTGCCTGTCCATTAAATTGGTGGCACGATACGGTTTCTCTTCTGATGTAACTTTTTACCAGTCTTCTGGAGTTATTGGCAATGTCTGTCCGAAATTTGTTGATCGGTTTTTATCTGATGGGGCTTGTTTGCACGTTTGATATTGTCTCTGCAGAAGAACCAGCGGCGAAGAAAATTTGTGGGCTTCCATTAATCTTCAGTGAAGATTTTGAGTCACAAAATTCAAAAATATGGTCGCCAACCGATTCGACTGCATGGGAACTTCAATCGCAGAATGGGAATACGGTTTATTCGTTGATTAAGAAGAAAAGCAATTACGAGCCGCCTGTTCGCTCCCCCTATAATCGATCAATCCTGAAAGATGTTGTTCTGACGGATACCGTTTTGGATCTGAAGCTGCAATCAACTTCTCACGATTACGGGCATCGTTCCCTTTGCCTGTTTTTTGGTTATCAGGATGAATCGCATTTTTACTATGTCCATTTTGGTAAAAAAGTGGATGACCATGCGAATCAGATCTTTATTGTCAATGGAAAACCTCGCTCAAAAATTTCGATCACGACAACAGCAGGCACAAACTGGGATGACAAATGGCATCACGCGAGAGTAGTGCGAAAAGTGGATTCAGGAAAAATTGAAATCTATTTCGATGACATGACCAAACCAGTAATGACCGCTATTGATAAAACATTCCAGTGGGGAAAAGTCGGCATCGGTTCCTTTGACGATCCCGGAAATTACGATCAAATTCGTGTCTACGGAAAAAAAGCGAAACGATGATTCGTAGGGCAGGCTTTCCAGCCTGACAAAGCGGCGTACTTTTTTATTCGAACCTCTCTTTATTCAAAAATCCTCTTGAACAGAGGGTAGACATTCTTGTCTGCCTCTGCCCGCAACAGAGCATACCCTTACGAGACAGACAGGAATGTCTGTATTCCTTTTGAATCAATAGAGGTTTCCTCATACGAACTGAAGCATTTATTTTGCCAGGCGAGAAAGCCAAATCGACATGTCCTTCTTACAACAACCAATCAATTTACTGGTAACCGGTGGCTGCGGGTTTATCGGCTCTAATTTTATACGCCTGCTGCTTGGTGATGAATTGCCGCAGATGCAGGTGAAGTCGCTGGTCAATCTCGACAAATTAACGTATGCGGGAAATCTGGAAAATCTTGTTGATGTCGCTGATGATTCCCGGTATCAATTTGTTAAAGGGGATATTTTAGATGCCGGGTTGGTTACGCGGGTTTTGAAAGAGAATCATATTGATGCAGTCGTTCATTTTGCAGCCGAGTCGCATGTTGATCGCTCGATTCTCGATTCATCCCCTTTCGTGCAAACGAATATCGTGGGGACACAAACTCTGCTTGACGCCGCTCGCGTTGCTGAAGTGAAACGTTTCGTGCAGGTTTCCACCGATGAAGTTTATGGTTCGTTGGGAAACGAAGGTTTTTTCACCGAGCAAACGCCGCTTGCTCCCAACAGTCCCTATTCTGCTTCAAAGGCTGCGGCTGATTTGCTTGTCCGCAGCTATTGTCACACCTTCGATTTCCCCGGCATTATCACTCGCTGTTCCAATAATTATGGACCGTACCAGTTTCCAGAGAAGTTAATTCCGCTTTTCATTTCCAATGCAAGAAATAATCGTTCACTCCCTGTTTATGGCGATGGGAAAAATATACGGGACTGGATTCACGTTTCGGATCATTGCAAGGGGGTCGCAAAAGCTCTCTGGCAGGGAAAACCGGGAGAAGTCTACAATTTTGGTGGTCGGTGCGAATTGCAGAATATCAAACTAACAGAATTATTACTTGAACTGCTGGATAAACCAAAATCTCTGATTCAATATGTTAACGACAGGCCAGGTCACGATTTGCGTTATGCGATTGATTGCAAGAAAGCAGAAACCGAATTGAACTGGTCGCCTGAAGTAACCTTTGAACAAGGTTTGCAGGAAACGGTGGACTGGTATCTCGAACATGAATCGTGGTCTGAGCGGATACTCAGCGGTGAATATCAAAAATATTATCAGCAGCAGTATGGAGAGACTTTGAATTCAGATTGAATAAGAATCATTGTTTCAATTCCGAATCGCCTGTTACTCTCGCCCTGAACAAAAAAGATGTGCTACACTTGGACAAAACATACAGATCGGGCGAATTTTTCCCCCAAAAAGTCAGGATTATAAGGGTAAGAAATGAATATTGTTGTGATAGGTACAGGCTATGTCGGGTTAGTGACCGGAACCTGTTTTGCGGAAAGTGGCAATGATGTTACCTGTGTCGATATTAACGAAGATAAAATCAATCGATTGCTGCAAGGGGAAATCCCCATTTATGAGCCAGGTTTAGCAGAGTTAGTGAAGCGAAATGCTGCCTCGGGGCGGTTGAAGTTTACGACCGATGTCAGCAGTTGTGTCCCTGCTGCCACTTGTGTATTTCTAGCCGTTGGAACCCCGATGGACGATGATGGTTCCGCCGATTTAAGTGGAATATGGGCCGCAAGTGATTCCGTGGGGCCGCATCTTTCTGAAAATGCAGTCGTCATTTGTAAAAGCACCGTCCCGGTCGGAACTAATCGCAAAGTACATGAACGATTCAAAGAAAAACTGGGGCGTGAAGTCAATGTTGCTTCCAACCCGGAGTTCCTCAAAGAAGGTTGCGCGATTCAGGATTTCACCAAGCCGGACCGTGTTGTTGTGGGGGTGATGTCAGAAGAAGTCGGTCAAGTTCTCGAAGAACTCTACAAACCATTCCTGCGGACAGAAAACCCATTTTTAGTGATGGGATTGGAGTCTGCTGAAATGACTAAGTACGCAGCCAACTGCATGTTGGCGACAAAAATCAGCTTCATCAACCAGATGGCGAATTTATGTGAAGTCGTCGGTGCAGATGTCAATGAAGTCCGCAAAGGGATTGGTCACGATCAGCGAATCGGCTTCCAGTTTCTGTTTCCCGGGGCAGGGTACGGCGGCTCCTGTTTTCCTAAAGATGTGCGTGCCTTAATCGCAACAGGCAAAGAACGCGGCTTGACAACCGAATTGCTCCTTTCGGTCGATCATGTCAACCAAATCCAGAAAGATGTTCTGTTCAAAAAAATTGATCGCTACTATCAAGGGAACTTAAAAGGCCGAACCATTGCAGTTTGGGGATTAGCTTTCAAACCGAAAACAGACGATATTCGCGAAGCTCCTGCACTTGTTTTGATCGATCAACTCCTCGAAGCAGGGGCCAATGTTCATGTTCACGATCCGATTGCGATGGAGAATGTCAAGGCGATTTATGGCGACAATATTAAATACTCGGCTCATCATTACGATGCCTTGCACGGTTCAGACGCCTTGGCAATTTGCACCGAATGGAACGAATACCGTGCTCCCGATTTCGATTACATCAAACACCATCTGAGTGATCCAGCGGTCTTCGATGGTCGCAACCTGTACGAACCAGAAAAAATGTTTGCTCGTGGTTTCCATTACTCAGGTATCGGATTAAAACAACCGGAAGCATCGGTCAGGTAAACCAGTATCAGGAGATACCGGGGGTGTTAATCACTTGGTGACTTTGCTTTGTCGCTACCGGGTAGCACAGACAATCCCGTTCAGGGTTGTCTGTGTTGCGAAACAGCCCGAGGAATTATTTTTCAGTGATTCTACTCATGGTCGTTTCCCGTAAATCAGACAGTGATTGTTTGCCCAATGCTAAAATGTTCGCGTTACCCGCTGTTGAATGTTCGATTAAATATCGTAGTACATCATGAATTCACAAGGATGAGGGCGTTCGCGTAAAGTTTTGACTTCTTTTTCGGTTTTGTACCAGATCCAGGTGTCGATGACATCTTCGGTGAAGACATCGCCGCGGAGCAAAAAATCGTGATCGTCTTGCAGCGCCTGTAGCGATTCTTCGAGGCTGACCGGGGTTTGAGGAACGTCCTGTAATTCATCTGCAGTTAAATCGTACACATCTTTATCCAACGGCGGTCCGGGGTCGATTTTCTTTTGGATGCCATCCAGCACCGCCATCATCACGGCTGACATCGCCAGGTAAGGATTGCTGGAAGAGTCGGGACAGCGAAATTCAAACCGCTTGCTTTGCCGATTGGATGTATGAACCGGGATGCGGATGGCAGCCGATCGGTTGCGAAAACTGTATGTCAAATTGACCGGGGCTTCGTATCCGGGAATGAGCCGCTTGTAACTGTTGGTCGTCGGGCAGCAAAACGCCATCAACGCCGGAGCATGATGTAGAATCCCGCCCATCGCGTGCAAAGCCAGTTCGCTCAAACCGCCATAACCAGAAT
>JAJRTM010000938.1:5000-13069 GCA_024278285.1 Planctomycetota bacterium | reverse complement strand
TGGTCCTACGGCAGCGGTGTCGTCAAAAAACGATGTAGCATTAACTTCATCGCAAGAAAAAAAGGGATCCATTTTGCGGTCTCACGTACCGTCTCCTTTTCGCCACTGAGTTCGCAGGAACAGAAAGAGTACCAGCAGGCAAGCGAAGTCCTTGCAGAAATTGTACCTTGGGTGAAAAATGGTGCCTCTCATCAGCAGGTTTGGCAGGGACTTAAAAACATCTGTCAAGAAAAGAAAATTAGCAATCAATGTCGAGCCGCAGAGTTTGCCTGGCAGTTGGGGTATCGGCATCCCGAACACGTTTTCAAGCCGCAAGATGATCAATTCTTTTCATCTGACACCCCCTGGTATTGGCAAAGTGTCGTTGGTTCGACGATGATTGGGCATTCATTCATTGTGGGAAAGAACATGATGGAAGGTTACGGGATGAGTGACCGATGGCCAACTCGCGAATTCAAAACATCAGAGGGAGCCAGCCTTCAACTACCAGAAGTAATGGAACGGTCCTGCTAAGTCGTTCCTTTACTACTAACTGCCAACTGCCAACTTCGTCACCTCTTCAATCTCTCGTTTTAATCGTGTATTCATCGCAGGGATGACCCAGACGCATCGCGTCTGAGCCATCCCTGTTGTGAAATGAGACAGTAATTGTTCGAGCGACTCTAACTACCAACTACCAACTACCAACTACCAACTTTTTCTCTCTTCAATAATGCCTGTTCAAACAATATGAAAATCTGCTTTGTTCTTCTACACGCTTATCCTGTTGCAGAACCGACTGCGCACGGGGTCTTTGGTGGTTCTGAAACACGAGCGGTCACCCTTGCCCGTGGATTGGCTAAGTATACCAATCACGAAATCTGTTTTATTGTTCGCAATTCTGAATTAAAAAAGCCTCGCGTGATTGATGGCGTAACGTATATCCCCTGGCGAGACTTCTGGACAGAAATTCGCGTCCACGTTGCAGAACATATTGATACGAACTCTCTTCCAAAAATTCGTATCAACCGCTGGAGTTGGAAACTGCTTTGGGAAATTCCACTGCTTGCACTGGCTCAATTGTGGCGAAGAAAACTGCGGCGAAAGAAATATCGAGATCCCAGAAGCATCGCCGGGATATTTCGAGAGGTAAACGCAGAACTGTATTGCAGCTTTGGCATCAACGCTCATGCGGTTCAAACTATTTATAATGCGAAATCATTGAAGCGAGCCAGCCTGCTGTTTATTGGACACGACATGGATCTCGACGAACGTATCTATCCGGGTAGTGATTATGTCAGCCCGTACCGAGATTACGCAGAGCCTAGCTATTGGGTTCTAAAAAATGCAGAACACATTATTGCACAAACAGCGTTTCAACGACAACTTTTGAAAGACCGTTTTGACCGCGATTGCGATCTGCTAGCCAATCCGTTTGATCTTGAAAATTGGCAGGAAAAGATGAAACATTCCGGTTTTGAAAATCCGTGGGGGACGGAGAAATATATTTTATGGATTGGACGTGCAGAAGAAGTTCACAAGAAACCATCCCGACTGATGGAACTGGCATCACGATCTGCTTCGCAAAAATTTGTCATGATTATGAACCCATCTCATTACGATGTTGAAAAACAGATCAAACAGCAGGCTCCAGCGAATGTGAAAATAATTGATGCCGTACCCTACTCGCAAATGCCGGGTGCCTTTTGCCACGCGAAAGCATTTGTGAATACGTCTTCTCAGGAAGGGTTTCCCAATGTTTTTCTTCAGGCAATCGCTTCGCAAGTTCCCATCATTTCTTACGAGGTAGGCGAAGAGTTTCTGAAAGAATCGCAGGCAGGAATTTGTGTCCAGGGGGATGCCAATCTGGCAAGTCAACTACTTCTTGATCAGACCCTGGCTATGAAAACAAATCGTGAAACAGCCATGATGTACCTACGTGAAAATAATCTCTGCTCGGCAGTATGCCACAACTTAGCAAAGATTATGGAAGAATTGGCATAACGAATCGATTCTGGTGTCGCGGCTTCATCAATTCCAGCGAGAAGGCAGAACGATTTGGCAATTGTTGGGCTACTTGATAAACTCTCAGTCTGAGCCTGTTGCCTTTATCACCTAAAATCACCCTCCGGGAAATATCTGCCTTTGTCAAAATCTCGAATAATGATTTTGCATTGGTAAAATGCTTTATTTCCAGCACTTCAAATGAGCGACATCTGATGGAACCGAATGAACTCCAATCGAAACGCGTTCATTTGGGCGTACTGACGATCCTGTTTTTTATCGCATCGCTTGGCGTTTGGTGGTTCGATCCTGGCAGACAGCTTATTTACGGTGCCTTGTTGCGGGTTGGCACGATGCTTGGTGCGTTCTGGCTGGCTATTCCCGTCATGGTTCGGCATCCCAAAATCCTCAAACGATTGCCCTGGTATTTAATTGGCGGAATGATTTTCCTGGTCGCCTTTATCAAATACTTATGGATGATGATCCCTCTTTTAATTCTGATGGGGATTTTAAGTATGTTCGCAGGAAAACACCCTCCCGATCACCGCAGTAACCGCCATTAATTAATTGAAGTATGTTCATCCAACTAAAGCTTGCTTTTGTTATTGAAAAAGCCACAGAGGCCCCATCGCGGCATAGCCGCAACCGAAAATTATAATTACCGCGAAGGCACGAAGAAGAAAAATATTATTGGAACGGTTCGTTTAACGGCAAGCCGAAGGCGACTGCGCAAACCGGCTTGCCTGATCTGAAGGTGTCGAACCGCGAATAAACGCCCATTTACGCGAATCAATTTTTCTTTTTTCTTAGTGGCTAATTTCTGTGGCTGATTTTTTTCTTTCCCCAACCTGAGCAATCCTGATGACCGAAAACGATCCCAAAACCAATCTGACGGAGGCTTCCCAGATTCATCAGTCAAAGCAGGGACCGAAACGAAAAGGGACGACGGCTCGCTTGTTTGACGAAATGCTGCACCTGATTGAATCGGGACAATGGGGCGTGAACGAGTCTATTCCCAGCGAACGGACTTTAATGAAAGATTTTGGAGTCAGTCGCATCGCGGTGAGAGAATCGCTTTCGATGCTCAAAGCACTCGGCGTGCTGAATATCTCTCATGGGAAAAGCACCACCGTTTGTAAAATGAGTTCGGAAACATTGGCAAAGCTGTTTCCGCTGATGCTTTCGATGGAAGGGAAGCAATCGTTGGTGCATGTGTTTGAAGTAAGGCTGGGGCTTGAACTTCAAACCGCTCGGCTCGCTGCCCAGAAAAGAACAACAGACGACCTCAATCGCCTGACCGCATTGGTGAAACGGTTTGACTCCTATCAGACCGATACGCCGGAATCAATTGAAGCAGACCATCAATTTCATGTTCAGGTTGCCAAAGCAACCGGGAACCCATTGTTCTGGGTACTTCTGAATATTCTGGGGTCGTATGTCAAATTTGCACAACGTGAAAGTGGCAAGCACGACCCCGAACAACACCGGCGAGCCTCGCAAGCTCACCATGCAATCCTGCAGGCTATCATTGAACGCGACCCCGAAAAATCGCAACAGGAAATGGAAAAGCATCTACGAGACGCCCACCTGATTACCTCGGCCGAGCAAAACAGGATACCCCGACAGTGGGCTGGTAAATAACTCGGAAAATGGGGAAGTGAGGGTGTTTTCATATTGAGAAACTGTGGCGAGAAATAACGGTTTCGTGTGCCACGGCTCTGTGAGCCGTGCTGCGTTGGAGTGAGAATATCTTGTTAAGCAACGACTAAACAATAACTGTCTCATCAGTGTTCGTTTTTCGTAGGATGGCGTGCTTGCACCCATCTTCGCGTGCCGGACCGCGTTCCATAACAGAAAAGAGTGAGAACAGTTATGATTCGCCAATGGATTCACCGGTGTTAAATTAATGACCCAGCACGGCTCGTTCATTCTGATAGCCGTAACCAAATTGATGATTTTCGATAGTTTGCGAGCCGTTCGCAAACTTTTACTGTTAGTAATATGGAGACCACATTTGATGGGTGCAAGCACACCATCCTACGGCTCATAGATACGACAGTAATTGTTTGACTGATGCTAAATCAAAGCTTGAATTTCAGCTTGCACGGCTCACAGAGCCGTGGCACACAGCGTGGAATCAAGAACCAACAGTACCAATAACAACAACTTAAGAAATTTAACAACTCACCCTGACAATCATTGCCTGGCCGCTGAATGAGGGATCTTATGCAGTCTGATTTCGTTTACCCGAAATACATCTCCGTGTATTGAGACTGCTTGCTACTTACCAAATTCTGCATGAATTTAGGGGCTTTCAACTGGTGTGCAGCATGCCGTCTTCGTCCTGTTTCCGTGGGAGGCAAAGGGACGAAGTGAGGCTGCGTCATTTCTTCGGGATGCCTGCAAGAAGAGGCATTGAAATTCGCCACAAATTCTGTGGGGATCCCAGCAGTGGTTGTATCATCAGCCTGCTTCAAGTTAAAATCTTTCATCGCTTTCTCCTCCATAAATATCTTTTTGGACGGGTTCGCCCTTAGCAGAATCGACCCCGTTAATAGCGATGCGCCAGACCAAAGTAACTTTTGATGCGAGGCAATTCATTTTGAACGCCGCCTGCTCTTGCGACAGCTAGCATTGTTGAAATTGCAAGAATAGTTTGTCCTGCTACAACCAGAACAAGCGGTTTGAAAAATGAATCAGAGAGCAGAGATTCCTCTTCTCTTGAATGGAAGAAATGTCTCAGAAAAATAAGGGATTCACTTGATTGGCTGTTTTTTAGCCCATTAAATAGCGAAAAACGGTATTATATGGACAACGATAAGGCGTTGGGCTTTTCGTACGACTTGGGGTGAATTCTCACTCTGGATTAAAATTACCGGCGGTTCGTCTCTTGCCGGTTGTTTGTTGTTCTCGGATATTTTCAATTAGTATCGATCAAACAGTATTGCAGGTTTGCCTGATGATAAAATTTTGGATCACCAGTAATTTGCTCCTTGCCAGTAAAATTATTCTGCTTTCGGTGATAAGTGCAGGGGGGCTGTGTTGCTCCGGCCAATTTCTTTCTGCACAAAAGGCACCTCCCGGCAAAGAGGCAAATAGTTCAGCAGGGAAAGCATCCAAAAAAACCGAGAAAGAAGACCTGGAAGCAGAAATTGAAGAGGCAACCGATGAGCTTCCCCTGTTTGAAACTCTGACTCTTCCGGGGATCGACCAATTGCTCAAAGGGGAAAAGGAAGACTGGATTGTGCTTATCGGCGGTCGTGTCCTGAAAGTTCCCGCTCTTCAACCAAGGCCGGATCAACTAGCATGGCTGCTCGAACAGCAGAAAAAATTACTCGCCACTCGCCCCAGCCCTGCCGCCCAAGAGAAAAATGCGAACCTGCTCCCGGAATGGCTGGAGAAATATAGAGAGTTCAATGCGATTTCGATTATCTATTCAGAGAAGGCTTCTGAAGACGATTACAGGCTGCCAGTCAGGTATATTGATAATATTTTGTATCACGAAGACCTGGCACTTCGTAAAGCAGACGAGTTGATTAAACAGGGGAATTCGGTTGACGCCCAGCGGTTGATCTCCACAGTCGGGCGTTGGAGTTTTCAGAATAATATCAGGCGAAAAAAAGAGAAGCTAGCACCAATTCAATGGCCGGGGCTTATTGAAACTCAGCGAAAACTGCTGCTACTCAATTTCAAACAGGCACAAGCATCCACAGATTGGGAACGCGCCTTCAATCTGGTGAAAATCCACCGTGGTTTTGATCCGCAGTTCGCTCAAATACCGCGTCTGCTGGGAAGTTCTTTCTCGACAATTGCAGAGCAGGCGATGAAGGAAAACGATTATCGAAAGATTCGTTTTTATCTCCGAGAACTGCAAAAAATGGTCCCAACGCATTCACAAATAAAAAATTGGCAAGCCCGCCTGAAGCAACTCTCGCAAGAAAAAACAGAACTGGGAACAGCGGAATTCCAGAAGAAAAATTATCGATCTGCCACAAAACTCGCCCGTCAGGCAGTGCAAATCTGGCCTTACGACAGCCAATATCGCCGAGAACTCTCAAGGCTTCAGGAGAGATATCAAATTCTGCGAGTCGGGCAAATCAAGAACAGCCGTCAACTTGAATTTCAGCACCGCTGCCTGCTGCATCATCAATGGTTTCATGTGGAAAAGATCACCGAAGGCTACCCGCGGTTTCGCTCACGGTTTGTCGAAACCTGGAACCCCAGCGATCTCGGGCGAACGATTCAGCTAAAGATGAAATCAACCCGCCAGTCTTATGAATCACAGCCAGAACTGAAAAGTTTTCAGCTCGCCCAGAATCTTGAAGCGGTTACTCTGGCCAGCAGTTCAAAGCAACGGGGGCTTTATGCGAATTCGATTAAGTCTATCTACGCAAATTCTCCCGACCAGTTGGAAATTCAACTGGCTTCACAGCCTCCTCATCCGCTTGGTTTGTTCGCGGGGTTACTCAATGCTGGTTCGGCATCCCAGCAAACAACGCTGGCGAATACTTTTTTTCGCCCGCGTGAAAAATCGCCTTCTCTGTTCGTCCGGGCATTTCCAGAACCAGGCAACGCCGGTCGCTTCGGCGTTGCGGAAGTTCAGGAGCGGATCTTTGCCGACAAAAGAAGCCTGCTGAGAGCATTGCTTCGAGATGAACTCGATTATGTACCGAATCTTCCGCTTGCGTATGTAAAGCGGTTGAATCGAGACCAGAGATTTTTTGTATTGAGGTATCATACGCCCCAGGTAAGGCTGTTGCAGTTTCATTTTCATGGTCTACTTGCAAAAGAACCCGCCTTGCGACTCGCATTACTTGTAGCGTTGGACCGCAATAAAATGAAGGAGCAATTTGCACAAGCAGAAGGGTTTCAGCCAACAGAACTGCGGCTCACAAAATCTATCGCGCCCAGTAACTCCCATGCAAAAAACCAATCGGGGAAAATTGTAAAGTTCGACCGCATCGCAGCTCGTGCCCTGTATATCATTCTGACTCGCTCACAAAAGAAAAAACCTCTTGAAATCAAGCTGCTTGTCTCAGAAGAGCCAGGAACGATTCGTCTGGCAGAATTCATTAAACTTCAATGGGAATCGATGGGCCTGAAAGTGAGTTTCGTCACCATTGATAAAAAGAAGGGCGAAACAGCGACTGCACCTTCAGCAAGCTGGGATGTAGCCATTGTCTCGCATCGAATGCTGGCCCCCCAGTACGATTTACCCCGTCTGCTATCAGAGAATGGAAATTTAACGGAAACAGAACTGCAAAAATTGCCTCTGCCAATACAGCGTTCTTTATTGGAATTGGAAGAAGCTCGTAACTGGAGCGAAATCGATAAATCGCTTCGCCAGCTTCAAGACCGACTCGTTCTCGATGCCTGGATGCTTCCATTATGGGAACAAGGGGCTTACCAGGCAATACGACGAGAAATTCGTGGCGCCCCAGCGAGGCCATTAAAACCCTACCAGAACCTTGACCGCTGGATGATCGAGCCAATCATCCCCGCCTACTAAATTTCAGGTTAACCTGGGTTGGTAAATAACCCGGAAGAGGGAGAGTTGAGGGGCTTTGGTGTCGAGTAACTGTTGCGAGAAATAAGACTTTCGTGTGCCACGGCTCTGTGAGCCGTGCTGTATTGGAGTGAGAATATCTTGTTGAAATCAAGCTGGATTTTCAGTTTGCACGGCTCACAGAGCCGTGGCACACACAGTGAAATCAAGAACCAAGACGCAACAGTGCAACTGGCAACAACTTAAGAAGTTTACCAGGCCAGTGTTAACCCCCTGGTTTCTCTGCTATCACTGTGGTTGCGGACAATATGCACGCGAAATTTACCTGAGTCATTACTAACCCGGCTCGCCTGACACTCTGTTTGGTTCCGGCTTGTCCGAGTTAGACATTCAAAAAATGATCCGACATGGTCGGTAAATGATTCACCAATGTTGGGAAACGACCACTGTTGTAAAAATTAAATGACTGACTCATGAAAATTAATTACAAAGACCGAAAAAATTTATTCCAGACGAAACCAAAATGCCAACAGGACGACTTATCGTCGTAACCTACTGTCAGTAAAGATGTTGAGTGGAT
>JAJRTM010000008.1 GCA_024278285.1 Planctomycetota bacterium | reverse complement strand
GGATGGCTCAGACGCATCGCGTCTGAGTTGCCCCGCAACAAGAAGCCGAGAATGTGATTTGCAACGAAGAAAAAGAATGAAACGGTAAAAAGAAGGGGCGATGATTGTTCCGGCAGAGTGCCTGATAAGACTTCTTGTGACTACGTCACCCAGACGCGATGCGTCTGGGCCATCCAAAGAGACGACGATCGCTACAAACGAAAATCCGGCCACTTTTGCGCAGCATTTCATTGATAAGATACTAATACCTAACGCCTATTAAATGGACTCATTTACAATGACGACCACTACTCGTTCGAGTCAGGAAACAATTTCGCTGTTTGATCAATACGTAATCCCGAATTACGGGCGTTACCCGATTTGCCTGGTGCGTGGGGAAGGTTCGTATGTTTGGGATGCCGAAGGGAAGCGGTATCTGGATCTGTTTCCCGGTTGGGGTTGTAACATTTTGGGATATTCGCCGCCCAAAGTCGTCGAGGCAATTCAACAACAGGCCGCTCAGTTGATTCACGTTCCCAATACGTGGTACATCGAATCGCAGGGTGAGTTTGCACAAGCGATTTGTTCACGCTCGTTCGGCAAAGCATTCTTCTGTAACAGCGGAGCAGAGTCGATTGAAGGGGCGATCAAACTGGCGAGACTGCATACGCCGGAGGAGAAGTATAAGATCATCACGTTTCAGAACGGCTTCCATGGACGAACTTTCGCAGCCGTCACCGCGACCGCGCAACCGAAATATCATCAAGGGTTGGGACCGTTGATGGCTGGCTTTCAATATGCACCACATAACGATTTACAAGCCGTGCGAGATTTAATCGATGACGAAACGTGTGGCATTCTTATCGAACCGGTCCAAGGGGAAGGTGGCGTCAACACACCTGATGAAGGCTACTTACAAGGACTGCGAGATTTGGCGGATGAACACGATCTGGTTCTCATTTTTGATGAAGTACAAACCGGGATGGGGCGATTGGGGACGTGGTTCGGCTATCAACACTTTGGAGTGCAGCCAGATATAATGACACTTGCCAAAGGTGTCGCGGGCGGGGTCGCGTGTGGAGCGATTATTGCCAAAGAGGAAATCGCACCAAGTTTACGTCCCGGCATGCACGCCAGCACATTCGGCGGGAACCCGCTGGCGATGTCAGCCGGTGTTGCGACGGTTCGTACGATTGAAGAAGAAAACCTGCTCGAACATTCCTCAGCGATGTCTCTGCGATTCGCTCAACATTTCGAACCACTGCTGGAAGAATTGGCGATTGTGAAAGAACTTCGTATCGCAGGAATGATGATCGGGATCGATTTAACCGTCCCCGCAACCCCGATTGTCGGCAAGTGCATGGAACGCGGGGTACTACTGAATGCGACTCACGATACCGTTGTGCGTATGCTGCCCGCGTTGAATATCACCGCTGAGCAGGTTGATGAAGGAGCGGCTATTTTGATCGAAGAGTTGCGTTCGCTTGCACAGCAGTGCTGAAATAGTACATAATGGCTCTTTGCGGAATTTTTGGATTCGATCTGGAGAGGCATAGCCGTAGGGGCTGCAATTGCGGACCAACAGTTACTGTTAGTGGTTGTTTGTCTTATGAGAATCAGGGTAGCCCGCCCACTTCAGTGGTTGGGTGCCATCAGGCACAGGATGCTCGCGCCATGTCGGTTCGATATTATTGAGGCTTCCGATAAAAAGGAACCCACATGGCGCATACATCTTGTTGCTACGCAACCCAGCCGCTAAAGCGGTTGGGCTACCCTAATGACACGGACCCTACAAATTCCACAAAAAAACAGGATGAGATTTTCTCAGGCCGGCTTTCCCGCTGGCCTGTTTGTATTACAGAGAGGTTATGGATTCTTTTTTTCGAGCATTGTCCATGAAACATTTACTTTCACTTTTTGATATCACCCCGGCACAAACAGCAGAAATCATTGAGCTTTCTGCAACGTTAAAGTCCGAATGGAAGCAGAGGCAGTTAAAGCCCTCGCTGCCTGGTCGTGTGTTGCTGCAAATTTACGAAAAGCCGTCACTGCGAACCCGCGTCAGTTTTGAAGCCGCGATGATTCATCTGGGCGGTTCCGGTTTATTCATGACCGAAAAAGAAGCCGGTCTGCATGGGCGAGAATCGCTTGAGGATGTCGCTCGTGTTACCAGCCGATTTGCCGATGTTGTGGTGCTGCGAACTTTTTCGCATCAATTGATTGAAGACTTCGCAGCCGTCTCCAGTTGCCCGGTTATCAATGGTCTTTCCGACGATTACCACCCCTGCCAGGCGCTCACCGATTTACTCACCTTGCAGGAAGCGACCGGCAGTTTGAAAGGAAAAACGATGGTCTATCTGGGTGATGGCAACAACGTGGCGAAATCGCTGGCGATCTGCTGTGCAGATATGGGGGTCAATTTTGTGTTGAGTGCCCCGGACGGTTATCAGATTGAATCGTCATTTTTCGATAAGATTCGCCAACGAGTTCCCGGTGCATCGTTAGTGACACAGCCCGACCCCATCCAAGCGGTTAAACAAGCCGATGCAGTTTATGCAGATGTCTGGGCGAGCATGGGGCAGGAAGCGGAAACGGAAAATCGAAAGAAAATTTTTGCCCCGTATCAAATTAACTCTCAACTGATTGCAGCCGCCCCGCAAGATGTCAAATTCATGCACTGCCTGCCCGCGAAACGGGGGCTCGAAGTAACCGACGATATTATGGATGGCGACCAAAGCATCGTCTTCGATCAGGCAGAAAATCGCATGCACATCGCCCGCGGCGTCTTCGCCTGGCTCATGACGTAGAATGATCCTAAGTAGAATAAAAAGGGGCAGGTCTTTTTTATACGTGCATGGCCTGCTACATTCACCACGAATTTCCTTCCAGTTCAAGAACACCTTCTTCGATTAATTGGTTCGCTTTGCGTTCTATTTTGAGGCGTGTTTTTTCTAAGCTTTCTGATAACGTTCCGGGGGCAATTGGTGCCAGGGTTCGTAGTGCTGCTCGCGGGCGTTGCTGTTTTTCGATAAGAATGGCAGCCAGTTTAATTCGAACAGGATCAGCCAGTTCCGGGAAGCGAGTGATGTATTGATCATAAATCGGCCCGGCCTGATCAAACAGTTTCTGGCGATACAACGCATCTCCAAGCTGTTTCAAATCTGTTGAGCCCAACTCAAAACCGCCTAATTGCTGTTTTGTGTTTTCATATTCCGATAACGCAGCGTTCGGCTTTTTTTGAGTCAGTAATTTACGAATACGAGCCAGGCTTTTGCCCCGGCGTAACTCCTGCGAAGCGGCATCCTCGTTGAAGTCTCCTTCCAGAGAGCTGATATTGGCCCCCTTTTTTTTCTTTTTCTTCTTTTTCGTCACCGACTCCAATTTATATTCTGCTTCAGGCAAAAGGTTATGATGTTGAATCAAATCGGTTGTGCCATGATCTTTTTTCATCACATTAAATAAATCCCAACCTTCACAATCGACCCACTTCAATTTGAGAAACAGAATTCCAATTCCGAAACCGGTAAATGCTCCAGAGAGATGCAGCACCTGGCTACTCATCTGAAAACCGAACAACAGCGGAACGAAAAATTCTTTACCGACATAAAGTAACCCGAAGGTCAGAATGGAGAGTTCAAAAGTCGTGGCAAGAACACGATAAATAAAGAATGCGAATACAAAAATAGTAAATTCATTTCGCGGTGCCCAAACCATCGCCATGGCAAGTAAACCATAAATAACAGCCGAGGCTCCAACAGACATGCCCCCATCACTGCCGAGCATCATCGTCTGCTCGGATGCACATTGAATAATTCCAATCGCCAGATAAACAGGGATGAATCGATACCAGCCGAGCTTCCCTTCGACTACTAGCCCAAACCCCCAGAGAAATATCATGTTTCCCAACAGGTGAAGAAAACCGCTGTGAATGAAATTGGAAGTGATCCATTGCAGCGGATGCAGGCCGCTTCCATGTACCAAGGCATAATCTTCCGGATTCGGCAGTAGAAAAAAAAGTAGCGTGTTGAGTACAATAATACCGACTGTCCCGTAAGGCCAGTAGTAAATTGGAGCATCTGTATTGATCGGAAGAAAGAAAAACATGCAACGACCAGATCATTCCTGTATGTAACTATTCAGTGCTGCCGCTGGGCGTCAAGCGGACTCTACGCACAGGCAAGGTACGCTTCAACGCACCCTACATTCCTAACGAAATAAATGGAACCCGGTTCACAGAAGAATTTACTTTCCTGGATTGATTAGTATTTTACCAACGAAATACTGCGAATAACAGGCAGGATATATGGGTAGGGGAGTTCGGCTCAACCGAATTTCCCTACCCATATTCAGGCAAAATACAAACTCCAATGTGCACCCATATTGAAAGCGAATAGATGCAAACATTATATTGTGGACGGTTTCTGGAAATGGTCAAGGTTGGTCGTTGGGAGTACGTACGGCGTTGTAATGCCCGGGCAGTAATTTGCATTATTACAGTGACAAAAGATGACGAGTTGATTTTCATTGAACAATTCCGTCCGCCAGTAAATCGAAATGTGATTGAAATGCCAGCCGGTCTGGTCGGGGATATTCCTGGCGAAGAAGAGGAAGATCTGGAGAAAGCTGCTCGCAGAGAGTTATGGGAAGAAACGGGTTACGAAGCAGAGCAATTCGAGAATTTGGGGGAGTACGCCACTTCAGCCGGAATGTGCGACGAAACAGTGACGTTGTTCCTGGCGAGAGATTGCTTCCAAACCGGAGCAGGGGGTGGGGACGAAAGCGAATCGATTATAATTCACACAATTTTACGCCACGAAGCTGTTTCATGGTTGGAACATCAGAAAAAAATGGGACAATTGATCGATGCCAGGGTGTTGACGGGTTTATGGTTGCTGGAACAACATTTTCCACCAGCAATTCCGTAAGTATCGCTCGAGTAATTATCGAGCAATTACTGTTGGGTTTTATCTATTTTGTTTGGCCAAAGGCCTCTTTCATCATAGCCTGGGGCAACGCCCCAGGTAAAATTGTTTGATTGTTCTTTTTGGCTGAAAGACAAATTCAATGCTTTTATTTATGGCTTTCAGCCAAAAGGTTGACGACTCATCTGTTCCTGGGGCGTTGCCCCAGGCTATGATGATTTTGGCCTTCAGCCAAGAAAATAGAACATCAAGAATACGACAGTTATTATTCGAACGCCCCTAAGGCAGGTCTAATCAGATTATTTTACTGATCGTTATATTACTAACAGTAAAAGTTTGCGAACGGCTCGCAAATTCTAGAAAAACAGTTATTGGTTACGGCGGTCAGAACAGACCAGCCGTGCTGGGTGGTTATTATGAATCGATATGTCTTTTCGCGTTATCTGCTGGTTTTGTTTGTGGGGCTTTGCCTGAATGAAACTTATCTTCAAGCGGATAAACAGCTTGAAGATCAATTTCCTCCTGCAACAGGAACTACAAATGGCAAGGTGATCGCAAAATATGAAACCGAGCTAAAAGAAATTGAGCAGGAACTTGTTACTCTAAAGTTGCCAGTCCCCGCGGAATTTTCGCTTGCAGATGATGGCATCGCGTGCCTGCTCGACTCTCCTTATTTTGCTCAGTTTCGTTCTGGTCAAAAGCAGTACCGTTTTTTGGTTGGACGGCTCGTGATCATCAATAAATCTGACGTCCCTTTGGAGCTGGAAACAAAAGATATTCGTTTGCATGTTAATGGAAAAGAGTATCGCATTGGTGAGCGAACAGAGTTAACCCGGTTTTCTAGTTTCAGGCTGGGAGATCGACAATATTCGATATCGGAATTGAAACCTGCCGAGCTGTTGAAAATCCCAGCCGGACAAGTTGCATCCTCCTGGGTTGTGTTCCATGGATTACCTGCCGGGAACGATGTGCCGAATCTTACTCTTCGCTGGAAGTTCGGCCAACTCGCATTTGCGTTAGATGCTTCGCTTCAACATCGGGCATTACTTCGCTGGCGACGGGAACAGATTGGCCCTTACGGTATCATTTCTATTTGCACCATCGGCGGAGAAATCAACACGATTAACATAGGGACAATCATTGATGATTTCGTCACACTGGCGACGCAAAACATGACGCGTGTCATCATACAATTTTCAGAGAAGGCTCCTCGCGTTGAACCCCATTTAATGCAATGGTTGCAACGGATTGCCTCTCAAGCTGGTCGGGAAAGGCGCAGAATTCGTATTTGACGTCTGAGTTCCCGCTTGTTCCCGCCATGATTCGGGAAATCCATCTGACCAATTTGCCAAGCGGGACAACGCGAACTTATTCTTCCGCGAGTGGTCCCTCACGTGTGCATGAAAATCTGAATGATGCGATTATTGCTATTTCCCAAAGCGTTTACGAATCGATCCCGGTCTCCGAATTGATTCAGGAAATAAAAAAGGGAGATCGTTCAACCAAGCCGGCTGCTTTGATCCACGGTGCTCCAAGAATTCCGAATGCGATGTTGCCGGAGATCATTGCGATCTCGAAACGAAACGAACAGCCGTTATTACAAAAAGCCGCTTTGATTTGCCTGGGGGAATTTAATGATTCCCAAGCTGTAGCTACTCTTGCGTTGGCTGCACAGTCTGAGGACGAATCAATTTCGCTAACGGCTTTGGCCAGTTTGGGAGCGTCTCGTTTTCCTGCTCACCAGAAAAAGATTATGGAACTGCTGGCGTACCATGAAAAAGAAACGAAATTGCTGAACACAACACCCGGATTTCAACAACGTGTCATCAGAGTGCTGGCCCAATTTCCGCGAAAACGGTGGGCCGAGGCACTTTATCGACAGGCTCAAACGGAACCCGTTTCTTTGCAGGTGGATGCCCTCAAAGCCTTGAACGAGGTCGGGCATCCCGGCTTGCAAAAGTTGCTTATTGCATTATTGCAGGACCACGAAAAGGAACTCCAGACGGCGTCTCTTGAAATCCTGACTCAACGAACGAACCGCATCAGTACAGAAGCCGTCAAGAATTATGCTTTACTGCAATTGGAAAAAGGAACTCCCGATAATCAGACATTTCAGATCATCACACTTCACAAAATCCAAAAGGCGATTCCCAATTTGCTGGCGTTACTCAAGACTGATGACAAGCAGCGTTCACTGATTATTAACACGCTGGCGACAATTGGAGACGAGAAAATCCTCGATGCGTTTATCGAAATTTATCCTGACTTGAACAGGTCAACAGATCGCATTGCTGTTTTGCAGTCGCTTCGCAAGATCGATCAGCATCGCTTTTTGAAATTTGCCCCGACCGCTTTGAATACAAAAGACTTACAGGTTGTAACAACCGTTTCTAATTATTTACGGGAAACCGCCAGTGAAGAAGCGGTCGATATTTTAATCAAAGTGATTGGCGCCTGCAAAAACGACGATCCCCGACTGTCCCATTTAATTACCGCATTAGGTTATCTTTCAACACCAGAATCGCAAAAATTTCTGGTGACGCTGCGAGATTCCAAATCTAAAACAACAAGCCAGGCTGCCCGCAACGCGTTGGATAATTTATATCGTCGCTCTCCCGTTCACTATCTCTCTTCACAAGCGGGTAGCACTTCAAGGGCTCGTAATTACCCGTTAGCAATTAAGCAATTCACATTGGCAATTGAAGGAGACCCTGACTACCCGATGGCTTACGAAGGGCGGGCCGTTGTTTACCAAATACTCCTTCAATACGAAAATGCCTTGGCGGATTATAAGAAACTGGCAGAGCTTGACTCCCACTGGCCCAAAGTGCATGGCAGAATCGGAAAAGTGTTAACTACGTTGTCTCGATTTGACGAAGCGGTGAAAAGCCTTACTCTTGCCATCGAGCAGGAACCAGGGGATGCCAATTGGTACTCTTCCCGCGGGCATGCCTATTCGATGTTGGAAAACTTTGAAAAGGCTGAAGGGGATTATCGTAAATCTTTGGATTTGGACCCCAAAAACATGACCGCGTTAACGGGCATCGCCCTCTCGCTGGCGATCAATGGAAAAATAGATGAAGCGATCATGCAGATTCAAAGTGCTCATGCCGAATATGGAAAGGATCCTATCTTCGCCTATAACGTGGCTTGTACCTATTCGCGATCTGCAGAATATCTACAAAAACATCCTTCCGGGAAACCAGAACAGAAAAAACGAATCGATCAACTGATTGAAAAATCGCTCGACGAATTAGAACGCTCCATTTCGCTCGGCTATGATGATGTCAAATGGACCACTGCCGATCCCGATTTGGCAATGCTGAAAGAGCATGATCGCTTTGAAAAATTGTTGATCAAAATGGGGAAAAAGAATCCCAAATAATAACGCAGTCCCAGTTAAATTGTATCAATCAACGAATGAAACTGCCTTCTTACTTCAACTTATGAAACGACATCGATATGCCTGCTCCCGACCAATCTTCTCTGCCCGTAGTTATTGGTGTTTTGACTGTTTCTGATCGTGCTTCCCGTGGTGAATATGAAGATCGAGGTGGCCCTGCGATTCTGGAATATC
>JAJRTM010000937.1 GCA_024278285.1 Planctomycetota bacterium | reverse complement strand
TTCTGTATACTTGCTGCCGTTGCGGTAAATGGTAACTTGATTACCCTGGTAAACAATCGCAATTTGGATGAGTCTCTCCGGGGCCGCAGTCTCCTTTAATACGTCCCGCTGCTGTTTATTCGTTCGAGCAACTCCGTTACTCCCCGCCATCCATTTGGCAGGCTCCAGTTCGCCAAACACAATGGCATCAAACACACCCCCAGATTTTTCAAGCGTCAGCAGACTGCCACCACGCTGAGTTAAATTGGCAGGAGCCACCCACGCAACAAGCGTTTTGTCTGCAATCACCGTTCCGGCTTCGCCGTATGCCACAAAAGAATGGCTCGCCACCAACACGAAAACCAAAACGCTCAATTTAATTTTGCACCAAGCTTCATCGCTTTCAGTTTTGCATTGCAACATTATCTACCAGCTTTCTGCTACGAAGAGATTTGTTCATCATATTGCACCAACTGAACGGTATCGACCGCATGTCCCATTTGCAAGAATATCAGACAAGAAAGGACAAACATCACATCCTGGAAAAGCGATAAATCGAGAGGAAGTAAGCGAACCTTTGAAGGATCAAAGCATCACATACTGAAGAGACTCTCCTTCAATTTTCATTTTGTAATTTGCACAAGGCTTACCAGAGATGGAAATCAATGTTCGAAATGGACTATGCCCAGCGATAAAACGGATCCCCAGCAACTCCCAGGGGACAAAACAACACTTTATCCAAATCCTGAAAAATGCAACCAGAGATTTACTTGATTCCAATCGATTATTATACTAACCTTCTGCCCTGCCTGTTTGAGAAAGAGATTTCGTCTTCTCAGAACAATGAGAAAACAAGCAGAAAAACGATCCCCTGTAGCTCAGCTGGTAGAGCGAGCGGCTGTTAACCGCTAAGTCGTAGGTTCGAGTCCTACCGGGGGAGCTTTGTGCACTTTCAGCGTACAGCAATGAGTCGCAAAGCCCTGTAAATCAGGGCTTTTTGTATGCGCGGCGTTCACCACTTGCAACACGTTTCCAGCCGTTTCCGCTGTGTGCTGCACCGCTTTTTTGAAATGCTCTTCAGTCACTTGAAGATAATGTTTTTGGGCGACCAGTTGGCTGTTTCCGATCCATTCACAAACAACCTGAATCGGAAAATCATTCATCAGTTCTGTTTTCTCGTGTTGAGCGAAGATTCTGAAACGGCTTCACCCAAGGTTCAAGATAAGTGTCAGGCGAATCCTGCTTCGGTCGGGATGGTTTCTTTTTCAACTTATCGCTCCTGTTGTACGGTTGTTGTTACGTCGCCTCTTCCGTCGCTATAACCGTGTTCTGTTTTGTGTCAACAGGTTTATGCAACCGTCCGCAAAAAATGGAATATATTTGCAAAGTTGATCGCCTCGGTAGATATCCTGGCTCCCCAGATGAGTCTCATTCTCACATGAGAGCACACCGGGGGCTTGCCCAGCCGGGACTGCTACTCGCAGAGAGGCAGCTTCCGAAGCTGCACCCGACAAGCCCCCTTCACCGCGATGGGAATGGTGAGAACCGATAAGGGAGAGCATGCCTCGGCTTTGTATCTTTCCAACCAAAACAATTCTCGACTTTGTGATTTCGTTGTGGTAGAATGATTGCGGTCAGGAAAGGAAAAAGTCATGGCGATTGAGATCAATGCGGAATTGGAACAGTTTGTTGAGCAGGAGGTGACGCAGGGGCGGTTTTCTGACTCTGCGGCTGTTGTTGAGCATGCGTTGCGGCTGCTTCTTCGTGATCGTGAAGAAGCGATTGAAGGCATCAAGGCGGGGCTTGCAGATGTCGCTGCTGGGAGAACGCAGCCGCTTGACCAGGCGTTTGACGAGTTACGCACAGAACAGGGGATTTCAGACGAGTGAAATCCTATCAGTTAGAGCTAACGACCAACGCAAAAACGAATCTTCGGGATTATTACCTTCGCTCGGCAGAACACGCCCCGGAGACTGCACACAAATGGCTGAATCGTTTTGAGGCTGCGTTGCAAACGCTTTCAACTCATCCGGATCGTTGCCGACTGGCTCCTGAAAACGATGTAGTTCCTGAAGAAATCTATGAGTTTCTGTTCGGGAAACGGACCGGCACGTTTCGCGTACTTTTTACGCTTTCCAATTCGACGGTTCTAATTCTGCATATCCGCCGCGCCACAATGGATATCGCCTCAGAAGAAGACCTTTACAACGATTGAACAACAGAATCCTGTCTGCTCAATTCTTATTGATTGAACGATGAGAAGAAAGCAGCGAAAGAATTGCAGTCTTGATTTCTCTTGAAAGCTCAGGCCAGGCATTCACCAACTGCAACAACTCCGCATCACATGCACCGCATTTTGCACCGCATGCTAATGATTTTCCTGAATGCAGAGATGGTTTTTCCTGTTCTTCGAGTCCTACCGGGGGGGCTTTGTCCACTTGCAGTGTACAGCAATGAGTCGAAAAGCCCTGTAAATCAGGGCTTTTTGCATGCGCGGCGTTCACCACTTGCAACACGTTTCCCGCCGTTTCCGCTGTGTGCTGCACCGCTTTTTTGCACCGCTTTTTTGAAATGCTCATCAGTCACTTGAAGATAATGTTTTTGGGCTACCAGTTGGCTGTTTCCGATCCATTCACAAACAACCTGAATCGGAAAATCATTCATCAGTTCCGTTTCTCGTGTTGAGCGAAGATTCTGAAACGGTTTCACCCAAGGTTCAAGGCCAGCTTGCCTGATGATCCGCCGAATAGTTACGATTATTTAATGTGAATAATAAATACGTATTGACGCAATTGTATTTGCACGCAATAATACTTGCGTTATGGGAGTTGCCATTCAAACCTTGAAGAAAACCTGCATGAATTACAAAAAAAATGCTAACCGGTCATTTGAAAATGACGCAGGCAACAAGCAGTTCAGCCAAATTCTTGATGAATTATTACAGCTTGGTTCCTCTCAGAATGACATCGCTGCCAGTCTGAAAATATCAGAAACTCACTTAAGCCGGATGAAAAGCGGGGAGCGGCATGCGCCGCAGAAGCACATAAGGTCTCTCAATAAAATCCTTAACCGCAAAGCTGATGATGCGAATGCTACGGTCGTGAAGATTAGCCATCGAAGACTAGCCCCCTCAATCTTTTCTGTAGCGTCAAGAATATTGGGAAATCTTGACGCCACGTCTGCTGTTGAAATCTTCCGGGATCTCCTGTGGGCACAGGCAGCAAGGGAAAAATTACCTGTAAGCCAGATTAGTATTTCATTGGATATCTACACTGCCGATGGTGGGGTTGATGCATCCATTCTAGGCAAGTCTACCTCTATCAAGTCCGGTGGATTATTAGACAATGCCACTCGCTTTCAGGTAAAAACAGGTGAATTCAAAGCTTGGCAGCCAGCAGCCATCAAAAAAGAATTATTCAAGTCCAAAGACAAGCCAGAGGAATTTTGTAATCTTGGCGAAGGAGTTCAAAGAATACTGAAAGAGAGTGGACGATTTGTACTTGTGTGCTTTGGCATGGACTTTACAGATGAGCAGATTCGCAAAAGCACAAATAATATTGAAGATACATTCAAAAAACTTGGCTTCCCAGGTGTCCGCGTGGAAGTTTGGGGCCAATCTCAACTACTCGGCTTCCTCCACCAATTCCCGGCACTATGCCTGAAGCTCATGGGGCATGACCAAAGTGGTTTTCGCTCAAGGGAATCTTGGGTAAGCGATGCAGACATGCACCCAAGCGTGCATTACAGCTCAGAGCAATTTCAACTTTTAGAAGAGCTTCGAACAGGATTAACCAATGGAGAAATTCATCACCTACGACTTTGGGGAGAACCAGGCGTTGGCAAAACGCGTTTTGCCTTGGAGTTAACGGCTTCGGAAATCCTTTCGCCTGTAACGCTCTTTGTAAAGGACAGTCAAGAATTTCTAGGAAGCTCATTTCTTAATGAATTAACTCAATCAGATGATCATAGATTCGCTGTATTGGTCATTGATGAGTGTTCAAGCAAAGACTGTGCAGAAATCTGGAACATCCTGAAAGCTAAAGGAAGTAAAGTTCGTTTAATCACAATCGACCATGCTAACAACAAATCAATTGATGATAAATTCCGACAGGAAAATATAGCTCCAACAGACTCCGAAGAAATTATTAAAATTCTTTTGGATTATGGAATAAATCAATATGATGCTCGTCGCTGGGCTGGTTTTTGCGAAGGCTCTCCCCGAGTTGCTCATGTGCTTGGTGGAAACCTTCGTAGGGGCGATGGCGACTTACTTGCTCCTCCGTCCCATGTTGATGTCTGGGATAAGTTCATCACGGGAAACGATGATTCCAATTCTGAAATCGTCCAGTTAAGAAAGAAAGCTCTCTTATATATCTCCCTATTTGAAAAATTTGGTTTCCTCAAGCCCGTTGAGGAGGAAGCAAAGTGTATTGCACAATTAGCTGACATCCCATGGGCTAAATTCCAAGACATTGTTGCTGACCTTACAGAGCGAAGAATACTTCAAGGGAAAACAACGCTTTACATTACTCCCAGGCTTCTGCAAATCTTCCTATTCCATAAATTCTGGGAAGACAAAGGCCAATCATTTGAACTGGCTGGGGAATGGATAAATATGCCTCAATCGCTAAAAATTTGGTTCATCAACATGCTGAAATATGCACATACATCTGAAACAGCGGGGAAAGCAATCCGTAAATTGCTAAGGCCAAACGGCATATTTCCCGGAAATAATTTCCCTGATACTGATGAGACTGGACGACTGCTACACGCTTTTGCCGAGGCCTCTCCCAAGGAAACTCTTCGCTATTTGAAAAGAACCATTGGCACCATGAATAACGAGAGCCTTATGCACCTCGTTAAATCCAGGCAATGGATTGTCTGGGCACTGGAAATGATTGCGGTATGGGAAGATTATTTCGTAGATGCTTCGAAATTACTGCTCAAGCTTGCTAAGGCAGAAAACGCAAATTGCACCAATAATGCTACTGGTACATTCAAATATCTTTTCAGTTTAATACCTGGAATGTCAGCAACACAGGCAAGCCCAGAAAAAAGAATTGATGTCTTAAAGGAAGCGTTCAATTCTCCAGACCCTGAAATTCGATTCATAGCTGTAAAAGCGTGTGAGTGTGCGCTCGACGATTCGCCTGGCTTTCGCACCATTGGTCCTGAACACCAGGGAGTAAGGGAAACCGTAAAGTTTTGGTCTCCCAAAACATACGGAGAATTATGGGACGCATATCGAGAAGTATGGGGGTTACTGATTGAACATCTCAATATCTGGTCCTCAAATGACAGAGAAGAGCTTATCAAGACAATTATTAAATCATCCTATTCGGTTATTGATATTGAAGTTCTTTCTGCTGAGGTTGTTGAGACATTGAAAAGGCTTGCGACTGATCCACAATGCGATATCTCAGCATTGATTAGTTTTCTTAGAATTCAGCGAAAACATAAAAACAGCAAATTGTCTCAGAGCCTGAAAGATGATTTAGATTCTATCCAAGTGATACTTGATGGCGATAACTTTTCGACTGTTCTTAAGCGATACGTAAAATATGTCGTGACAGACGATTATTTCGATGACGAACATAATCGGCATGATGAGGTGGATCAGAAGGTTGACAAATTGGTGGAGCAAGCAACTGAAGATCCAGCATTACTTCACCCTGAGCTTTCGTGGCTTATTCAATGCGATTCAAATGAATCTTTTTGGTTTGCATATAAGCTTGCCAGTGCAGAACCATCACTGATATCTCTACCCGAAATTCTTGGCCAAATAACTCAGAAAGATTCCAGTATCGTTTTTTTGAGTGGTTATTTAGCTGCTCTATTCCAGTCAGATATTCATGATTGGGAAGCGGTGATGCTTGGCCTGCAAACGAACCCGAACATAGTCTCTCAGTTCTCTGATGTGGCAATCCACTGCGGCCTTACTGACAATATTGCAAGCGTGGTCATCGATTTATGCAATGAAGGCAAGCAGTCTAAGAAAAGACTGGAAAAATGGTGTTACTCCGACAGATTGCATAATCTTTCACCGGAGGTTGTCAGGGAGTTGGTTCTCTTGCAAATTAGTGATCCATCAGACAGTCACTGGAACAACGCCATTCGTTTTCTGTATGGCTACTACATGGAAGACAAGAGTGTCAAATCATTTAAGAAATTGCCCGAGGAACTAACATTTGAGATTTTAACGCATCCTCAAATGTCTGACAGAAACCAAGTTCATGATGCAAGTTATTACTGGGGATGTTTAACAACCGAATTCCTTGCGCAGTATCCACACCGGCATGTGGAATTCATTAGGTCTGTTTTCATATCAGCAAGTGGAGAATGGTCGGTACTTTCTGATTTAGACCAAGGGAATGATGCAATACTTACTTGCTTTGTTCAGGAACATCCTATTGAAGCTTTTGACTGTATCAAAGAGGTCTTGTGCAGCATGAGCGAGATAAAAAGTTATGGTCTCAAACACTGGCTCTCAGATGGTTGCAATTCTGGATTTGAAAAAAATCCCGGCCCAATAATCCATATTCCTCAAGAAGAGCTTTTCCAATGGGTTGACCTGGATGTTGAGAAAAATGGTTACTGGTTGGCTGGCACGATGCCTAAGACATTGGACGATACTATTGCGGGGCGGCTGACACGAAATTTCTTAGCGAAATACGGAAATGAAGATAGTATTTCTAGCCACTTGCATGCACATTTCCATAATCGTGGATGGTGTGGCAATGCCAGCGATTTTTATCGTGGTTTGCGGTAAGACGCGAGAGGCTGGCTTAAAAATGAGAAAGCCACCACAGTCGTCACTTGGCTTGAAGACTATATTGATTCTTTAGATCGTGATATCGAAAGATCTGAAATTGACGAAGAACGAGAGGGGCGATGACAGAACGATCTGCCCTCATTTTATATACCAGTGGTTATGAAAGTTTGGGTTGAGTAAGTTTCGTTCTGCTTTCCGTTTTTTTTAAGAATTAGACTGGTCAGCGTTTGCATGAAAATAGCAACCGTATAACCATCAAACCCATGCTAATCTCTATTTTATATGGAAGCACACTGGGGGCTTGCCCAGCCGGGGCTGCTACTCGCAGAGAGGCAGCTTGCGAAGCTGCCCCGACAGGCTGGGCTGATGAAAATGGTTATGACTGTGTTTTTAGACTAACCGGAGGGGGCGGGGGCGGTTTTGAACTCTTTGTAGGCGGTTGTTCGTTTGGAATTTAGCGTCTTGCCCAGATTCTCTGCGACCCAGGCTTGCATCACTTTGACCGAGACCGCACTCAAACTTTCGCGAACTCGCTCGGCTGTCCA
>JAJRTM010000087.1 GCA_024278285.1 Planctomycetota bacterium | reverse complement strand
TCCCAGCACGGCTGGTTCATTCTGATAGCCGTAACCAAAAACTGTTTTTCTAAAAATTTGCGAGCCGTTCGCAAACTTTTAACGTTAGTAGTACGGAGATAGAAACTCTCGCAAAGACGCGGCGACGCAAAGAATTTCCCGCATCGTCTGCAAATAATAGAATTCAAACTACTCATTTAATCTGCTTAAATTTCTTTTCCTTCTTTTCTTTGCGTCGCCGCGTCTTTGCGTGCAACTCTTTTTTTTATTTGAGACTTTTTATTGCTTTGCCTCAGTGTTCTCTGTGCCTCGGTGGTTCACATCTTTCTTTTTCGTGAGAACATCCTGCCGCTTTTGCGCAGCATTTCATTGGATAAGATACTAACGGCAGGAAAAAGGAGAAAAATATCACCTTCTTCAAGCAATTAATTCTACACAGGCCTGTTCCGCTTGCCGTTATTCTGACTTATTGTAGCATCTGTAAAAGAATCGTACCTCTTGGACGGTGAAAATAGTCAGCAGTAGAATGAATTAGAATATGAATAAAAAATTTCAGATGATTATCGTCAAAATTTTCGCATTGAGTCTTGTTTTCCTGTGCTCAATGGGATCGATAACTGCCAACGCCCAACGGCCTGCTGCCAATGTGGTGGTTGCAAAAGTTGTCGAGCAAACCGTTGCAGCCGGGCAAACGTTTGTCGGAACGACAACCCCGGTCAGAAAATCGATGGTCGGTAGTGCCGTTGATGGACGCGTTGCAGTCTATCCCATCAACGAAGGCGATTTTGTCCAGAAGAATCAACCGTTGGCACAATTGCTCACTGCAACGATTTCGCTGGAAGTTAAAGCGGCTAAAAGTGAATTAACACTTCGCAAAGAAGAATTGAACGAACTGGAAAATGGTTCTCGTCCCGCAGAAATTCGTCAGGCGAAAGCGGGCATGCTGGCGGCAAAAACGGCGATGGAATACCACCAGAAAAAGAAAATCAGAGCAGAAGAACTTTATCGAAGTAACGCCTTGAACGCTGACGAACTGCAACTGATTATCTCCGAACAGATTCAAGCCGAACAGAAATATCTACAGGCGATGGAGGGTTACCAGCTTGTTGTTGATGGCCCACGCAAAGAACGAATCGAACAGGCTCGCGCTCAGTTTGCGATTCAGCAATCGGTTGTAGAAAAGCTGGAGGACCAACTTTCCAAGCATACAATCAAAGCCCCGTTTGATGGATTTATTTCTGCAGAGCATACCGAAGTCGGGCAATGGGTACAGCGGGGCGAGCTGGTGGCAGAAGTTTTGGCGATGAACGAAATCGATATCCTGACTCAGGTTCCGGAAAATGTCGTTCCGTTTGTGAAGCAGGGAATGCAGGTTAATGTTCGTATCGCAGCACTACCGGAGTATTTATTTGCCGCACAGGTGGTAACGATTGCCCCTCAGGCAGATATACGGGCGAGAACTTTCCCGGTAAAAATACGTATTAAAAACAAAATCGAGAATCACGTTCCGTTGATCAAATCGGGAATGATTGCCCGCGTGACTCTTCCGACTGGAACAAAAAAGAAATCGCTGTTCATTCCGAAAGATGCGTTAGTGCTTGGCGGTCGCACGACGATGGTTTATGTGGTTGCCCCCGGCGAGAAAAAAGGGACTCTCATCGCAGCACCAGTTTCTGTCGAAACCGGCATCGCGAAGGGAGAATTGATCCAGGTAATCGGAAACCTCCAACCAGGCCAACAAGTCATCACCCGAGGCAACGAACGCCTGCGCCCCGGACAATCGATTGCGATTATCGAACCGCAGCAATAGCCTCAACCACGAATCTAGGAATCAAGAGGCGCCATCGCGATCGAAATCTTCTCATGGTAGAATGGAATTGGACGTCATCGTTGAATCAGTTTAAGTAGGAAAGGCAAACGCCATTCGCACTGCTGGACAAGCCAGACAGTGGCACCCAATTTAACTCATTTTGACAGTGCCACCCAACGCTGGTAACGATATTTATACTTGAAAAATAGGGGTTGATGCGGTCACCAGGGTAGCCCGACCACTTTAGTGGTTGGGTGCAGTCAGGCACAAGATGCTCGCGCCATGTGCATTCAATTTCATTGATAAGAAATTAATACCGTTTGGTCTGCACGCCAGGAATCGAACGAAAAGCGGTTTCGATTTCTTTGGCTAAATCGAGGTTCTGCCTGTTTTCAACATGGGCATCAATTTGAGTGACACCAACAATCTCCCACTCACCCTGTTTGTTTATTGCGGCGTAAAGCTTTGTGTTAATCCAATTCCCGGGAACTGCAAGCCCTGCATTCACAATCGCTCGGTTGCCATCAAGTTTTATATCGTGAATTTTGATTTCAATTGAATAATTTGCAGCTTCCCCAGAGGCAGCAATCTTCTGGTTTGCCAATCCTTCCAGAAAGGAAATGGCACAATTGCGCACCGGAGCGTAATAAACGTAATCTTTAGCTGCCAGGGACAGTAGCGTACCGCCTCCCAACAGGCAGCCAATCGCAATAATTAGCCCGCCAATAGCAAATGGCCTGGCTGTTCCCTGTATTTCGCAAGTATAAGCTGACTGAATGCTCTTCTGAGTACGAGCAGATTTTCTGCGCAGGTAGGCTCGTTGTTTTTGCTGTTTAAGCACCGGGACGTAGCTGCCAATATGCAGACAGCAATTCGTAAAGATCAGACGAAACCTGAATTTCGTCATCTTCGAAATCGTTTAACCAAGTTCTTTTGAAGCGAGACGCATCGCCTATAATTTGTGCGATTTCGCCCAGTCGCATTGTTACCTTTGGCTCTTCAGCAATGGCTGCTTCGCCATCTCCGGTGTAGAGTTTGAGTCGCGTTTGCATGGACATCCTTCCTTGGAGCCAAGATGATGATCACCAGCGTAATCGCTGCATTCGTCAATTTACCTACGTCATACATCGGCGAAATCAAACGCATTCTTGACTCAAATTCCTCACAATGACAAACTGGTCAAACTTTAACGCCTGCAAGATTATTTCCTGAAGGATTTTGGAAAATACTTCCGTTAAGCTAAAGAAAGGAAGGATTGAATTTACTACACTACTACACGATGGCATGTTCCGCCAGGTTATCTAATGGCATTTTGACTTCTTTCAACAAGCGGGTTATCACATCATCTGTTGAAAGGCCTTCGCTGTCTGCCTGGAAGGTGGTCACAATGCGATGCCTTAACACCGGGTGGGCAACCGCTTTGATATCCGCAGAGGTGGCATGAAATCGTCCATGAAGCAGCGCCCGTGCTTTTGCTCCTGCGATCATATTTTGCCCAGCTCGCGGCCCGGCTCCCCAACTGACATACTGCTTAATAAACTTGGATGCTTCCGGTTCATCGGGGCGGGTCGCTCTTGTCAAATCTCGTGCATACTTAAAAACATGCTCTGCCACAGGAACCTTACTGACAACATCCTGCATCGCCAAAATCTGTTTATCATTCAGTATCGCAGAAAGTTGTAACTGCACCCCCGAACTGGTCTTGATCAAAATTTCCAGCTCTTCCTCTGCAGTGGGGTACTTCACTATCGTGTTAAACATGAAGCGATCAAGCTGAGCTTCCGGAAGGGGATAAGTTCCCTCCTGTTCGATCGGGTTTTGTGTCGCCAGAACAAAAAACGGGGCGGGCAATCGGTACGTACTTGTTCCGATACTCACATGCCGTTCCTGCATCGCTTCGAGTAACGCCGCCTGTGTTTTGGGAGGGGTACGATTGATTTCATCGGCTAGCAGAATATGCGTAAATAACGGGCCGGGCATAAACTGAAAAACCTTTTTACCCGTCTCAGGATCATCTTGAAGGATGTCCGTTCCGGTAATATCCGAAGGCATTAAATCGGGAGTAAACTGAATCCGCCGAAACGAAAGATGCAGCAACTGGGCAACCGTACTGACAAGCAGTGTCTTCGCCAAACCGGGAACCCCCACAAGCAGGCAGTGTCCCTTACAAAGCATGGCAATAAGAATTTGCTCAACCACTTCTTCCTGCCCGACAATGACCTTGGCAATTTCTTCTCGCATCTTGGCGGAAGCTGTCATTAAACCGCGTATCGCATTGGCTTCCCGATTGGTATCACGAGAATCTGATTGCCCACTTGAATGGGGATTGGTTGTATTCATTGGTTGTTCCTGAGCTTTTCAGAGTACCTCTACTAATTTAAAAGAAACTTACTAAACGGAGGGTAGACATTCTTGTCTGCCTAAAACAGAGCATGCTTTCACAAGACAGACAGGAATGTCTGTGCTCCTTTTGAATTGATAGAGATACCT
>JAJRTM010000086.1 GCA_024278285.1 Planctomycetota bacterium | reverse complement strand
GATTCGATGACTTCGGTCTTTCGAGATTCTTCGCAGGCATCGATAAATGATCGTTTCGATTTTTGCAGCCAACCTTCAAACCGGGTCCGCAATTTCTGGTGAATTTCATCACTTCCCCAGACAAGTCGAGTTTCGACCAGCGCGGTGGCAACTTGCGATTCCTCTCGCAATAAAGAAACCGTCTGAGAAATCGAGCGTGTTGCTGCTCCCAGTTTCAGCCGGGCATCCCAGCAGTTTCTGATGAATTGCGACGCGAATTCTCGCAATTCGTTATCTGATGTTCGCTCAAAAGTAATCAGCAGATCGACATCGGAAAAAGGAAACATCTCTGCGCGACCGTAACCGCCAACCGCGATAATCGACAATTGATGATGGATCGATTCCCGAGCCTGTTCCGAAAGACCTTCGCTGGAAAATTCAACCAGTTCAAGCAGAAACGAGTCCATCGCTTCGGTAAGTAAAGTGGTTGCTTCCCTGGAAGATATTTCCTCTTTCTGAAATCGCGAAACAACCTCAGTTCGCAAGTCCTGCCAACGCGTTTTCAAGGAATCAGTAATAATATTCGTGGAACTCCCAGCACGGCTGGTTCATCCTGATAGCCGGAACCAAAAACTGTTTTTCTAAAAAAAATTGCGAGCCGTTCGCAAGCTTTTAACGTTAGTAATATAGAGCAACTTGTCGTAGGGTGCGTCGTGACGCACCAAATTGATCATGCCATGTAATAAGGTGCGTCACGACGCCCCCTACGATCTACGACCCTACAAAATCACAACGATTCTTCGCCAGTTTCGCCGGTGCGAATTCGGATGGAATCTGTCAATGTGGAAACAAAGATCTTGCCATCGCCAATATTCCCGGTGCGAGCTGTATCCATGATGGTGTCGATTGCTGCTTGAGCAGTTTCTTCATTGACGACAATTTCAATTTTCACTTTCGGTAGAAAATCGACCGTGTATTCAGCACCGCGGTACTGTTCTTTATGCCCTTTTTGTCGCCCGAATCCCCGCACTTCCGTGACGGTCATCCCCTGAATATCCTTGGCGGCTAACGCATCTTTTACTTCTTCCAGTTTGAAATGCCTGATGATGGCTTCAATTTTTTTCATTCTATTTTCCTCGATCTTTAATAATCAGAAGTTGTTTTGCATGGCGAAGATGATCAGCCGGTCTGTTTGTGCTTGATAAAGCTGAAACGACCAGCCGAGAATCCAGGGGTTTACGCCCCCGGCTCGCCTTAATGAAAGTATACGCTGACGCCCATCCTGCTGACAGGCGTATTTTTTTGCGTAAACCGCTTACAGGAAGATATAGCCTTCTTCCCCATGCTCTGTCTGATCAAGACCGCGAATTTCGCTGGCTTCTTCGACACGTAGGCCAATCGTTAAATCAATCAGTTTAAGCAGAATAACCGATCCAACAACGGCTAGTACCGCAGAAGCAGCAATGCTGACTATTTGGTTGATGAATTGTTGACTGTTTCCTTCAAGCAATCCGTGGCCGCCTCCGGTGACATTTTTTGTTGCCAGGATTCCCGTCAGAAGTGCCCCGGTCATTCCTGCGATGCCATGAACGCCGAATACGTCAAGTGAATCATCGTACTTCAACGCATTTTTCAATTTCGTACAGGCAAGATAACTGGCAACACCGCCTGCAAGACCAACAATAATTGCAGAAGGAATGGAGACCGAACCACTCGCAGGAGTGATACAAACCAGTCCGGCGACTGCACCAGAGCAAGCTCCCAGAATGGTCGGTTTTTTGAGAACAATCCATTCCATTCCCGCCCAGGCAATCACGCCGGCTGCCGCTGCGATGTGCGTGACAACAAACGCATTCACCGCGAGTGAATTTGCAGCCAGGGCACTTCCGGCATTGAAACCAAACCAGCCAACCCAAAGCATTGTTGCACCAATAAATGTGTATGTCAGGTTATGAGGTGGCATCGGCTCTTTCATATAATTTTTTCGCTGGCCAATCATCAACGCACAAACCAACGCAGAAACTCCAGAGCTGATATGCACAACGGTTCCGCCTGCAAAATCCAAGGCACCAAATGCTGCTCCCTCGTTCCATTCACATAACCAACCATTATCCGACCAAACCCAATGTGCGATCGGACAATAAACCAGCAGCCCCCAAAGCACAGAGTAGACAACCATCGCAGAAAACTTCATTCGCTCTGCAAACGCACCGACAATTAAAGCAGGTGTGATGATGAAGAACATTAACTGAAAAACCATGAATAAAATGGTTGGAATGCCACCATCTGTTCCCGGAGTCACAACAGTATCCAGTGTCGCATCGTAATACGGAAGAATGCCAGCCAGCATCACGTGATTAAATCCGCCAACGTAACCACCAAGGATATCTTCACCAAAGGCAAGCGAATATCCGCACACAACCCACACGATAGACATGATGCCCATCAGCGAAATACATTGCATCATCACGCTGAGGACATTCTTTTTACGAACCAAGCCGCCATAAAAAAGAGCCAGTCCGGGAGCAACCATCATCAGCACCAAAGCAGACGCGACTAGCATCCAGGCAATGTACGCTTCATTAAAAACCGGTGCAGCAGCCACGGCATCAGAAGCAACCTCTGCGACCGCATCACCAGCCGGGGCTTGTTCATCAGCATGCAAATTCATCATGCCAAAAGAAGACAGAGTAAATAAACAAAGAGCGATTCCCATCACTCTGAGACGAATCTGTTTACGAGCGCTCGTAATCATCGGTTCTCCCATCAAGTTTAGTTCAACAAGTTATTTTGAAAGTCTCTGAATCAGCTCTCTCGCAAGACAGAAAGAGCCTTGCCTGAAACAACGAGCAACTCTTGCGCCGAAAACATGGCGAGACAGCAAACGCTAGAAAGGAAAACTTTCAAATGCAGACGTAACTCTTATGTGTTATGTGAGTTGTGCGAATTGTAATATTTTCAAAAGTAGCCAGGCTCAGAGATCACTGCAAGTTCATTGCCTGTTTCGCAGGCATGGAATGCTTCACCTGTAAGCATTGGGCAAATGCTTGTCCAAGCCTCAATTTAGCGATTGAGTAGCGGGGCGGTTAGCGGTAGCTTGGTATCGATTTTCCGATATCGTGTGCCATTTTTTTCTGCTGGCCTTTTGATTGCCCGGAAAGTTTTTTAGTCGCGTTTATTTCTTCAGAGTTGCTGGCTGGCAAAACTGGAAACGCCTTGAGAGATTGCGTCTGCGTTGACCAGTCATGTTCTTTCAGATGCCAACCTCCTTTTACTTTTGATTTTGCAGTGCTTGGGATTTGGCTCACCGCATGGTTGCTCTGCTTTTCAAAAGATGGAATTTCCGGGGTGGTTGATTCAAGGTCGGGAATCGTCCTGGTGATGTCAGTTGATGGGAATTTTTCCGTTGATGATTGGGAACTTCCCTTTTGAGGGCTTTCCAATAAGGGCAAGTTGATCGATTTCTCAGCCTCCTGCTCAAAGTATTTGGGCGGATTCAATGGAGCAGGCTTTTTGTTCCCTGAACCGTTTTCAGGAAATTCGCCAGGGGCTTGCGGAACAGTGGGGTTGCTCGCATCTTCACCTGCTGGTTGAGGTGCCAGAGATTCGTCACTGGGCAAGGGCAATTCCAGTTCTTCCGGCAATAGCATCAATCCTTCTTCTGACATTTTAGCTGCTTCGGGGCCAGCGAATCCAATTTGATTCAGATGTCCGTTTGCTGCAAATGGGGCAGGTAGTGTCTTCAAACGGGGAGCAGGAAACGCGTGGGCACGTGCTTTCGCTCTGGCAAACGCCTGCTGATATGCCTGTGGATGCCACTTCCCTTCCATCAATTGAATACTGTCCTGCCGCAATAATGTTCCCCGGCGGTAGTATAAATTGACAAGTGCTTTATTGTAATCGACAAGACTTTGATGATAAGAACTTTCAGCCGCGGCGAGCGATTCCTGTGCTCGCAGATAACGGTCCAGCGTGTTGGCTCCAGAACCTACTTGCAGTTCTTGACCGATCATTTTCACTCGTTCGAGCGCTGCAGATCTTCGGCTGAAGTTTGATACCGCGGTGGCGTAAGTTCGTTCGATATCTTGGAAGGCAACAGCCAGTTCATGGCCAATTTCCAACTCCTGGGCGGCAAGAACTTTGCGAGCCTTTGTCAATCGCAATTCAAGATTACTGACTTGCGATTTCGCTAAACGCAACCCGAATGGAACAGTGTATTCAAAGCCGATATCAAAACCGGTTTCATTACCCTGAGCAATTTTTTCGTAGTAGGAATTGCGGTCACCACCAAATTTATCTCGATCATTCGAACTTGCCAGCGTGTCTCCGAAACCGTTTGCTCTGGCACGCGCAACCAGATCAAGCCGAGGTCGTGCG
>JAJRTM010000936.1 GCA_024278285.1 Planctomycetota bacterium | reverse complement strand
ATGCTCACAAATTTTGTAAGCGGGTTTCTTTGTTGCCTGCACATGAAATACTCCCTCAAATAAAAAGTCAAAACGGACGTCACTTGTACATAGTTTCACAGTATGTTGATTGAGTTGTCAAGCGGGCTGCAAGATTATTTTGGCAGACAGATTATATAGATGTCCCCTGCCACTGTTCATTCTCGCTGAGTACAGAAGACAAGGATTGTTGCATGGAATGGAGTTTACCAATTTTGAACTAAACGAATCTCTCAGGAGAGAATAATGAACCGCTTACAATTACCGGCTCTGTTAATGTCTGCAACCGCCCTGTTACTACTTACCCCGGCTCAACAAGCAAGCGCTCACGACGATTATTTTGGATATCGATCAACAGAACCGCCTTGCGGGACCGGTGACTATTACCGCGGGCCCCGCTACCGCATGCCAGTGAACAGGTTCGGATGTGGTTACGGTGAGGATCGAAATTATATTCCGCAGCGTGGTCAATATCGGGCAAGCGATCGTTTTATGCCCGATTATCCATCGGCAGCCCCTGCGCCACGTCGTGATTACGACTTCCAACAACCGAATTCCCAACAGCCATTCCCGCAAAATAACTCTCCAGGCAGACAGATAGATCCTTTTGAAAAATATGCCCCTCGCCAGTTGAAACCTCAAGAGAATAACTCAGCACCAAGTTTACCAACTATGGAACTTCCACCACCAATTCCTGAGAACTTGAAAAAAGAAACGCCTCCAGCGAGTCATTCACATTCGCACGATCATGGTCATTCACATGATCATGGAACTTCCGATCCAGCGAGCCCATCCACGAATTCTGGTCAGAACAGAGAAAACAACAGCCCGTTCATGCAGCCGATGTTGCCCCGCATCAGCCCGCCCGCCGCACGGTTTTTGGTTCCATCGGGCAGTTAAGCTCGGAGTAACAATTCAGCTCTGCCGTAGGGTTCGCTATTGCGGACCACGATGAGAAATGGATCCCCCTATTTCATGCGGTGGTCCGCGGGTAGCGGACCCTACAGACTATTAATTCAAAAGGAGCATGCTCCTTTTAAGCCAGGCAAGAATGTCTATCCTCCACCAAGTAAGGATCGATCGATAAACATTTGCACTTGTTGAAAGTGAATCTGCCTTATCATGAATCGGACCACGTGCTCAATATTGCTTACAACGCGCTGTGCGGCGGGCATTGTCTGGAAGATATTGAGCTGCGAAGAAACGTCCGGTTTATCTGAATGCTTTGGAAACCGAACGGATTCCCGATCCGACCACGGCGGGAGATTGTTGCCGGCTGGAACGAAGCGGGCAACATCACCTTTCACTTCGGTTACGCTGCGATGGGCAATCTGGTTGAGCTCGCTGAAACACGACCAGCGCGACTCGCGGATCAACAAGAGGCGCCAGTCCAGATGCCGCCGCCACTCGTCGTCACCCCATCAAACAGAAATGTAGAAACCGATCCCATCTTGAAACAAACCAAAAACCCAAAGCAAAAAAACGAGCCAGAAAAAGACCGCCCGCTAAAAATCCGCCCGCACAAAAAAACAATATTTCAACCAAGAATCCCTGAAGAGATCGCTTGTTTAAGGTCTAGTTTCAAGTGATACGAATGCTTTAATCTGGATTATTCATCAGCCGCTGGGCGATAGTTCACGGTTCCTCTCATCGTCGCATGAACCGGACTGATTTTCTCGTGAATAATCCGAGCTAAACAATACCAATAGAAAATCAATATCGAGCCAGGTCGCTCGCTTTGCTCAAACCGAGTTCCTTGGCGATGCGGGTTGCTTCGGTGACCATCATGTTTAATTCACTTGCCATCGCGATGAACTGCCAGCCTTGATCAATTCGTTTTTTTACATCTTCCACACTTTGCACATGTAGACCAACGGGTGTGCCTGTTTTTTTTCCGGTATCGAGAATCCGTTTCAGCATCGCTTCGAATTCTTCTGTCGAAGGATCTTCACCAGATTCTGGACGCATTTGAAAACGGAGATCATTCGGTCCGACAAAAATGGCATCGACGCCGGGCAGCGAATAAATCTCTTCTGCGTTTTCAACACCTTCGGGAGATTCGGTTTGCAAGATGACGAGGATTTCATCGTTGGCATGTTTGAAATAATCGCCCGCGGTGGCATCAAAATTAAGAGCGTGAAAACTGCCTCCCACGGAACGATTTCCGGTTGGTGGATACTTCGCTGCTGCGATCGCGATTTTTGCTTCTTCGACCGTATTGACCATCGGCACAATAATCCCCATCGCCCCGGCGTCAAGAACTCTTTTGATATGATCGTGGTCGCCACGAGGAACTCGCGCCAGCGGGACGCAGCCCGCATCTGCAATCGCACCAAACATCACCGCAGCGGTCTCCCAGTTGACGGGAGAATGCTCGATATCAACTGTTAACCACGGGAAACCGATTCTTGCCATAAATCGAGGTGCAAATACAGATTCCAGCGACAACCACGAACCAACTTGTGCTTCACCAGCCTGCAACGCTTTTTTTACGGGGTTCATTTTCATAAGATCAAACCTGAATGTTTCCTGAAGATGTTTGGTTTTGTAGGAATGTACGTGGCCTGTAGGGTCCGCTATTGCGGACCACGCTGGGAAGTGGATCCCGCTATTTCATGCGGTGGTCCGCAATAGCGGACCCTACGGCTGATGACAATTCCCTGAGTAGTTACGACAAATATAACGATT
>JAJRTM010000935.1 GCA_024278285.1 Planctomycetota bacterium | reverse complement strand
GAGATCTTGCCCGCCGCCTGAAATCCAGCAACCACCGCAACCCCGCCTCTCCCCAATTTCTGTTTTCCGAAAACAGAAAACCTTAACCCTGCGCAATACTCAAACAACCACACAATAGACAGCTACGTTTCAGGTCATGGCGGTTTGTCTCTGCGTGAAGCAGCCAATTTGACGCATGTTATTGCCAATCAAAATGGGTCAGGCAATTCGTTTGATTTATCGTCCGGTTCTTTTGCCGTTCCATCAGGCGAGATGGTGTAATCTTTGCTGGGCAATAAAATCGGTTTCCCTTGTAGGAGTTGTTGACGATACAATTCCGCTTCCCGATCTGCTTCGCTTGCGGAGATGAAATATTCAGACTCAAAATTCTTCTCGATCAAGCTATCCACAGCTTCCCGTAATTCAGGGGACTCATACAGCGGTAAATAATCGACCTTCACGGTGTGAACATTCGGATCACCAGCGAACATGCCGAACGCCTCGCCTGTTTTTAGCTTGCGAATTGATTGTCCCCAGTGCAGCATCTGTTCGTCAAAACTCTCATACGTTTTGTTACTGATTTCATCGAACGTATCATGGATCGGAACATTTGCCTGACTACGACCTCTTGTTGAACCCGAACTGTCGGCGTTAGTATGACCGCGTGAAGTGGAAGAATTTCTTCCATCGTTTTTGGATTTTGTCGGTCCTCTGGTTCCGGGAGGATCAGATTGACCACTTGACTGGTTGTAACCGGTCGAATTCTGTTCGACATTTGCAGTCGATCTTGTATTGGTATTTGATTTTGATTTCAACCACTCTTTACGATAGCCGACGATCAACTGTTTTCTACTGGTGAGAATCTCTTTGATCTTCATGTTGTTGAATGTCAGCTTTGTCAGTTCGTCGGCAAACTGTCTGCATCCATTGCGTTATTGGCGAACATCAACCGACTGCGAGCTTGCCAGATCATCTGCGTTAAATCGACATCTTCCCGCTCCAGTTGCGAGAACGATTGATGTGCCAGAATCAATCGCAATCCCATCTGCCTGACTGTGGGCAGTGCATTCTCGATATCAACCGAGACATATTTCTGGAATTCATCCATCACTACATACGTTGGATCAACGGCCTGTTTTCCCTCGTTGGTGGAGAGCCTGCTGGCTGTCTCCACAATTTCATTGAGTGCCAACGCCCCGATAGTATCGGCGACGAATCCCGGAATTTTTCCATACTGACCCAGGTTGAGAACAACGATCTTTCGCTGCTTGATAAATCGTTCACAATCAAACAGGCTTTTTGTCGAGCCAAACATGCGTCTGAGATTGGTCGATTCAAAGAAGGGATCGAGTCGGTTACGTGTTGATTCCAAAATGCGAACTGCTTCACTACCGCGTGCATTGAGAATTTCACTCCAATGCGAACGGATATCACCGGGGATTCGTGAGAGAATTGCATCATGCTCGGGAGAGCCGGGGTGCAACAGATACTGGCACATAGCAATCGGCATCCCCATCATCGCAGCCGCACAAAATGCTTTGTACGTCCACTGCAATAACCTGGGTTGCTGTGAGACATCCTGAGCCGCCCATGCTCGTAATACAATATCAACCGAACGCATCGTCTGGTAATACCGATTTGCTTCGGAAGTATGCGAAAGGGGATTAAACGGCATGATGACATCCTCCCGCGCAGGTTCGATATAAACGAGCCGGTCACGTACATGCTGCGGACAGAGCCGTTCGTTCACCATCCAACCCAATAAATCCCGCGAAAGATTCTCGGACATGTTACTTTTTATTGACCACCACAGTGAACTGTGGCAATCAATAGCCAAGTTAACTCACACAGGTTTGGTATCGTCTGGCTCCTGCAAAATCCCGTCCAGCAATGTCACGATTTCTTCCCACTCGTCCTTGATTTGATTTTGTACAAGACGATGTGCATCTTCGTAATTGCTTTGAAAACGATCATCTGTTTTATTCTTGATAGAGTCTCTGTATCCCATTCCATCAATTTTACCTTGCCCCCAGCGTTGCTCACAATCTCTCCAAAATTCGAAGTCACTTTCAAGAGTTTGCTTAAATATTTCTCGACCAGCCGTTTGAACGTGCTTGTAAGATTGATCGATGGCATCTTCAACCTTTAGGAGAATACGCTTGAGAAACTCTTTAGCAATCATATATTCGTCATTACCAAGAAGGTTCTCAACGATAACACGAAAATCGTTAAATTTCCCTCCAATTTGAGAGACTGCAAGTTTGCGGACTCCAAAAGCAAGGTGATGGTAATAGTCGAGGTTGCACCAGTCTCCATACCTTCTTACGGCTGCTCTGACTGTACTGGCATAGCGAGTGCCATCAATTGCTGAAACAAGTGGTCTTTGTACTTCATCATCGCTTAGTTCCATATCACGATTGTTGTCTACCCAACTAATGAGATGTTTACTCACTTCATCGAACACTAGCTGAACTTCTTCGTCTTTGCGATTTTTAATCAGATTCTCGACCATTTGAGATAACTCATTCAGTTGGGAGGAATAAGATTGACGTTGCTTAACAATCTTTTTAACTATCCTGTCTCGAATTGGTTCGGCCTGATCTTCACCGGCATTGAAAAACTCGATTCCGATATCATCAAGGCCTTTGGGTGAAAGGCGAAGCCTTATCTGGTCAGCTTTTAGTTCACAGCCTTCGGTTCCGTCTTCAACTCTCATCCCATCGTCATATTTGACCGCCAAAGCCTCTTCAGACCTAGGAAGCCCGAGGATAATAGTCTTTAGAGCAATATCTTTTACTCCCGTCTCTTTTGCACGATCCAGCAAATTTTGGAGTGGGACTTCTGGAGCATCATTGAATCGACTACACATAACGACAAGGGTGCGAGGGTCATCAAGATGGCACTCAAGGTCTTGACGTTTTGCAGTCTGATCGATTCCCTTTGTGTCGATCAGGCGTAGAGGCAAATTACGGCTATCAAAGACGGGATACGGCACAATGACCTCAATTTTTTTGGGGAGAGAAAATTCACTGTTCCTACCATTGTTCAACTCCGAAAAGAGTTCTTGAAGCCATTGTGTTGGTGGATATGGTGAGTTGGAAGGATACCATGCACCACGAAGGTTACGTCGGAGTAGATCCATTCTGGTAAGAATTTGAATGGCAAGTTCTTGAGCATTGTCAAATTGTTGTGCCAAGCTCTTTGCTGGATCAATTCTTACACGACGCCCATTTTCATCCTTCTTCCTTTTTTCTGTAAGCCCTGACATATTGCGAATGGCTCGGACAACTTCCTTTGAAATTCCAAGTGGATCGCCACTCTCCTCTTCATCTTTAATAGTTGACTCGACATTGGGTTGAGCGAGCTTAAAAAGGTATTCTGCAAAATCCTCAACATCTTTTCGGATTGAGTCTTCGGCACGTGGTTCTATTCTGATTCCATAATTTGGACCTTGAGTAACATGAACTTCACACAAGGTAATTCCACCTGCACCAGTCTCAAGCACAATCTGGCGATCAAGCTTTTCTTCCGCTGTCATTAGGAGGTTTGCTAGCTTGCAGATAGCAGTAGATTTGCCAACACCGATTCCCCCTATAAAAGCAACATTATGGTCACAGGAAAAGAGATAGTTGCAAAGACGACGGATTTCCTGATCATAAAGGTCCATCTGGCGAATAAAGACACCTTTAACTTCAGGATCGTCTCGCAAGCCAGCTAGTTCTCGCAGAGTGGAATTAGCTTCCCACAAAGTAGTTCGGTCTGGATGATCAAAAGATGGACGTTTGATTTGATCCCACTCTTGAGTGAGGAAAGTCTCCAAGCCATCTGCTTTTGATGTTCCAATTGCTTTTAGTATTGATGTCACCTCTTCTTTTGTAGCTACCTTCTCACCAGATTCGATTCGAGAAAGCGTTGCTGTACTCAAGGTCACTTGACTCGATAGTGCAGACTGTGTTACCCCCGCATCATTTCGAACTTCCGCCAAATATGATCCTACTGGGACATCTGACCAATCATTTTTTTTCATCATTTGACACCCTTTCATAAAGAAAAAACGTACTTACACGGCAAATTCAAGTCATCGTCGAATACTATCATTATTCTCAAGTACGCAAACAAAGTAAATATGTAATCTTACACTTTTTCGTAGAATTGTTTCATCTCCTCTGCAACATCATAACTAGAAACAGGTCAACCACACATGTTGTTTTGTTCATGATTCGCGTAGGGGCGATCATTCGGACAAGTTTTTCTGGCTCATGACCCGAAAACTAAACGGGATGTTGCTTTGAAAGTCCCTCGACGAAAGTTGCAACCTGGTTCCGAAGAAGATGAACGTTTTCTGCGTGAAGCACGGGCAGTAGCTGCGCTACAGCATCAAAACATTTGCCAATTGTATGACATACTGGAAACTGATGATCGCATCGTGCTGGTCATACCTTATATCAAAGGGGGATCGCTGGCGGAAAAACTCCATCAACGAAAGTTCTCATTAGAAAAGTCAATCCGGCTCGTCAGAATTCTGGCTTCTGCAATGGCGTATGCTCACGAAGCAGGCGTTATTCATCGTGACTTGAAACCAGCCAACATTCTGATCGACAAAAAGCATTCCAAACCGGTCATCACCGATTTCGGTTTGGCAATGCTAAACAATAGCGACGAAACAACATTGACTCAAAAGGGACAACTCCTAGGCACTCCCGCCTATATGTCTCCTGAACAGGCTGGTGCAGAAAACGATAAGGTCAGTTTTGCCAGCGACATCTATTCCCTCGGCATGATCCTGTATGAACTTTGTGCGGGACAATTGCCCTTCACCGGTTCTCTCACACAAATTCTCGGTCAGATTGTCAATAAAGAACCACCCATTCCTTCATCATTGAATCCTGACATTGCACCAAAGCTGGAACAAATCATTCTCAAATCGATTGCCAAGAAGCCAGAGGATCGATTTCGGTCGATGAAAGAATTTGCTGCCGCCTTGAAAAGGCTTCAAGCAGTTGGCGATAGAATAGAGACTGCCAAGCCAACCATCGAGCAACGAATTAACAATAGTTTCAGTAAACGATGGATCATTGCAGGAATCGCGATTCTATTCCTGTCTGCTGGAAGCTGGGTATTCTTCAAACCAAATCCTTCCGAGCCAAAACTAACAGAGACTGATTCACAAAAAACTGCAATCTCTGTTGATTCAAAGATTCCTGTTCCAATCAAGAAAATGGATCTCCTGAAAGAAATTCAACTCCCTGATGATGTCATTGTCGGAGATTGGACACTCAATGAGGATGGGTTGAAAGTAAATCCAAAACAGTTTTCTCGAATAACGATTCCGATTTCGATCAAAGATGATTATCAGCTTGATCTGGAATTGACTCGTAAGTGGGGCGATTCTGAAATTAATGTGGTTGTCCCCGTGGGAAATAGATCGTGCATGTTTTCTTTAGGACGAGATGACTGGTGTGGTTTGCAAAACGTGTATGCACACGAGTTCGGAAGGGTTATACAAGGACACTTTCCGAATAATCAACGTCATCACCTGACTCTCATTGTCTCTGCCACGAAACAACAGGCATACATCAAAGCAAAATTGAATGGAGTTTTAATACTGGACTGGAATGGCTCGGTTGATGCACTCACGACTCGTTCAGATTGGCAAATTCCAGCAAAAACAATCGGATTGGGGGTACATTATGATCGGGTCATCTTTCACAAATTATCGCTCCTTGTCAAAAAAGGGACGAAAATCTTTCATCGACGTTGGGTAAAACTTAAGACGGATAAATATCGGGATTGGCAAGACTTACTTGACTCAGTCGATGTCAGCCAACAGACATTTACAGGAACATGGAAACTCATCAGAAGCTTGCCCGATGCTGGAAGCGATCAACGTGATAAGCGATTTCTGTCCATCAGGGGAGGGGAGTTTTCGCGGTTGATCCTGCCAGTTGTTCCAACGGGCGATTACCAACTGCAAGTTCACATGCAGCAAACTGCCAGAACGGGGGAAGTGAACTTGATTCTCCCTGTGGGAAAAGCGATTTGCATGGTTTCTGGTGGAAATGATGGAAGTAATTTCTCTATTCAAAACGTCAACGGAGAATATTGGGGAGTGAGAAAGAGGGGACTTCTTGTCAACGGAAAACCGCATATCATCGATGTGAATATCGCATTGGGAGAGGAAGAGACTGCAACAATCTTACTGACGATTGATCAACAGGAAATATTTAATTGGCATGGAAAACAGTCAGAACTTTCTCTTCGAGAAGACTGGGCTGTTCATCCCGTTGCCCTTGCGCTGGGCGTACATCAAGATTTCACACGGTTCAACAAAATACTGTTTCGCAGTAAAACAGGAACCGTTTTTCAGTTGCAACAGGAATAGAGATCAGGAAAGATATTTCGCTTTCAAATCCTGCTCGATTCGATGCTGATTTTCTGTCACTTCTTCGATCTTTACGCAAATCATATTTCCCCCTGTGTTTCGCATTTCTCGAATTCCTGTCTCTTCAGACAACTTCGACAGATCATCGCAACTTCCGATCAGCAAAGGGGAGTGCAGGGTTTCTCCTGCCTGCTCAGAAAATGTATTGGTCACCACATACACGCCCGCTGAATCTGGCAATTTCCGGTTCAAAGGCAACGCAGTGAAAGCGTATTCTCTGTTCGATTGCCCGGTAAGTTTGATAAAAGGAG
>JAJRTM010000085.1 GCA_024278285.1 Planctomycetota bacterium | reverse complement strand
GGGAAAGTCTGGGAAGTATGTCACCAGCAGAAACTTACGAGAACGGTTGATGCGGGAGTTGCAATCGAATGTCGCACTTCGTGTGGAAGAAACAGATGTGAAAGAAAGTTTCAGGGTTTCCGGTCGTGGACTGCTTCATCTTTCAATTCTTATTGAAGAAATGCGTCGGGAAGGTTACGAACTTTCGGTCGGTAAACCAGAAGTCATTCGTAAAGAAGTTGATGGCAAATGGCACGAACCGTTCGAGCATTTGGTGATTGATGTCGCTACCGATTATGTGGGCAGTGTGATGGAATTGATCACGCCTCGCAGAGGCCAGATGCTGGATATGACATCGAATTCGACCGGACAGTCTCACCTCGAATTTTCGATTCCTGCCCGTGGCTTAATCGGCTTACGAACCCGACTTCTCAATGCAACCCGTGGGGAAGTCATTGTGAATCATCGTTTTGATGGATACCGCCCGGAAGAAGGAAAGTTGCCGAGTCGAAGCAATGGCGTTTTGGTTTCACAGATAACCGGTAAAGCTTCTGCGTATGCGTTATGGAAATTGCAGGAACGGGCAGAGATGTTTGTACTGCCTGGCGATGAAATTTACGAAGGGATGATCGTCGGCGAGAACTCTCGCGATAACGATCTGGTCGTCAACCCGATTCGCGAAAAGAAACTGACGAACGTGCGATCCTCCGGGGCAGACGATGCGATCCTACTCAAGCCGCCCCGCGAAATGTCGCTGGAAATCGCGTTGGAATACGTTGAAGCTGACGAATACGTCGAAATCACTCCGGCTGCAATCCGCCTGAGAAAAATCGGCCTGACCGAACAATCACGCAAGCGAAAAATGGTCAAAGCATAAGTGAACCAACAAAGGCGAGCCGGGCCCGTAATGGCCCAGGTTCATTTCGATTGTTGACTTTGAATCGCCTTGATATCATGGCGATCATTGTTTGCCTTGAGCAGAACAAGGGTAGCCCGACCGCTTCTAGCGGTTGGGTGCCGTCAGGCACGTGATGCTCGCGCCATGTGCGTTTGGTTTCATGGAGACTTCCCAGTAAACAGAGAACCCGCATGGCGCGAGCATCGTGTTACTACGCAAAAGTGGCAGGATATTGTTGAAGATTCGTAGGTTAGGCTTTACAGCCTGACACAATAACTCGCAGACTTTTCGAATAGTCATTTTAAGTTTGCTGGTAAATCGGAAGTTGATTATTTTGGAAATCGCATTTGTCAGGCTGGAAAGCCTAACCTACATCCTGTTTGGTTCCGGCTATGCCAGGTTAGGAATAGTCCCGAAATGTTTCATCGTAGAGTGCGTCCCAGCGCATATTGACAACACAGAGTGCGTCCCATCGTGCATTAACAACACAGGGTGCGTCACGGCGTTCCCTGTATCATTATTCTCATCACCTTAGCTAATACCGATCAATCATGCCTCGTTACAATCCGAAAACTATTGAACCTAAATGGCAGGCCTTCTGGGAAAAGAATCGCACTTTTGAAACGTCTGAGCATCCCCCGGAAAATTCGACGGGCAAAATGTATGTGCTCGATATGTTCCCCTACCCATCCGGCAGCGGTTTGCATGTCGGTCACCCGGAAGGTTACACCGCGACCGATATTATTACGCGGCATGCGAGAATGCAGGGGAAGCACGTGTTGCATCCGATGGGGTGGGATGCGTTTGGACTTCCTGCTGAACAACATGCGATTGAAACCGGGACACATCCACGCGAAACGACGTACAAAAACATCGATAACTTCCGCAGACAACTGCAACAGCTCGGTTTCAGTTACGACTGGACACGCGAAATCTCGACCACCGATGAAGATTACGTCCGTTGGACACAATGGATTTTTCTGCAACTGTTCGGCAGTTGGTACGACCCCGATTTCACTTGGACCGGACCAGATGGAAAGAAGCGAACCGGCAAAGGTCGCCCCATTGATGATCTTCCCATTCCTGAAGAAATTCAAGCAGAAGGGGAAGACGCGGTCCGTAAGTATCAGGATGAAAACCGCTTAGCGTATCAGTTAGAAGCTCCCGTGAACTGGTGCCCCAAATTGGGAACCGTTCTTGCCAATGAAGAAGTCACTTCTGACGGCAAAAGTGATCGCGGCAATCATCCGGTCGAACGCAGAAATTTGCGTCAATGGATGTTACGCATCACCTCTTATGCCCAGCGATTGATCACAGAACTGGATGATCTCGACTGGCCCGAATCGGTCAAACAACTGCAGCGCAACTGGATCGGAAAAAGCACTGGTGCGGAAGTTGATTTTCTGATTAAAGATCAGGATTCAGGCATCAGTTTTCAAAACTGGAGAGCGAATCGTTCAAAGCAGGGGTTCCCGAAACAATCCGATGAAGCCGTTCTGCGTGTTTATACCACTCGCCCGGATACCCTGTATGGTGCAACGTATATGGTGATCGCCCCGGAACACCCTTTTGCTTCCCGGCTGACCACTCCCGAGCAGAAAGATGCGGTAGAACAATACATCAAAAAAACGGCTGCCAAAAGCGATCTGGATCGAACCGATTTAGCGAAAGAAAAAACGGGCGTTTTCACGGGAAGTTACGCTTACAATCCGGTCAACGGAAAAGAGATTCCGATCTGGATCGCCGATTACGTCTTACTCAGTTACGGCACCGGTGCGATCATGTCGGTGCCGGCTCACGATGAACGCGATCTGGAATTCGCACAAACATTTGACCTGCCTGTTATCGAAGTCGTCAAGCCGACTGATGAAAAAACGCCTGCCATCGGTTTCACGGGAGAAGGAACCGCGATCAATTCCGGCCAGTACGACGGTACACCCACTGCAAAGTTCAAAAAGAAAATTGCAGCCTGGCTGGAAGAAAACGGCTTGGGAAAACAGGCAGTCAATTTCCGTTTGCGTGACTGGCTCTTTTCCCGACAACGATACTGGGGCGAACCGTTTCCGATTTGGCACGAGTTGGATGAACAAGGAAATCTGACCGGAAAAATCCGCCCGGTTGATGATTCGCAGTTGCCCGTCAAGCTGCCGGACATGGACGATTTCGCCCCGAAAGGAACGCCAGAACCACCCCTTTCCGCGGCTCCTGAGAGTTGGCTGTACATGACCGATGAGAAGGGTGTTCGCTGGCGGCGTGAAACAAACAGCATGCCTCAATGGGCGGGAAGCTGCTGGTATTTTCTGCGATTTTGCGACAACAAAAACAGCGAGCGGTTCATCGATCCCGAAAAAGAAAAGTATTGGATGCCGGTCGATCTCTACATCGGCGGGGCAGAACATGCGGTCTTGCATCTACTCTATTCCCGCTTCTGGCACAAAGTCTTATTCGACCTGGGGCATCTGCAATCACCTGAACCGTTTCACAAACTGGTCAATCAGGGGATGATTCTCGGTGAAGCTGAACTAACTGGCTATCAAACAGTTGACGATAAAAAATGGGTCTCTGCAAAAGAGGTGACCGAACAGGATGAAAAGTTTATCGACAAAAAAAATGGAAAAGAGGTTGTTGTCGTTAACATTGATGCAGAAGATGCACAGAAAAAAGGTTCCGATTTTGTTTTGAATTCTGATCCATCCATTGTCATTGTTTCCCGCGCACATAAAATGTCAAAATCACGGGGCAATGTCATCAACCCCGATGAAGTCGTGGAATTCTACGGAGCAGATGCACTCCGTCTTTATGAGATGTTTATGGGGCCGCTCGAACAAACAAAACCTTGGAGCATGTCCGGCGTCGAAGGCGTTTATCGTTTTCTTGGACGGGTTTGGCGAATGATTGTCGATGAGAAAAATGATGAGCAAGTAACGCTCTCTCCAGCGGTACAAGATGTGGAACCGAATGAAAGTCAATTACGAATTCTGCATAAAACGATCAAAGCGGTCAGTAAAGATATCGAAAAACTTTCCTTCAATACCGCGATCAGCAAAATGATGGAATTCACGAATGAAATGAGTGGACAGAAAACGATCCCTATTTCAGTGATGAAAGATTTCATACTACTACTCAGCCCTTTCGCACCACACATTGCAGAAGAACTGTGGGAATTACTCGGCAGCAATGAAAGCCTCGCTTATGCAGCCTGGCCGAAGTACGACGAATCGAAATTAACCGAAAGCGAAATTGAAATCCCGGTTCAAGTCAACGGCAAACTACGGGCAAAAATAAAGATCGCAGTCGATGCGGATCAGAAAACGATGGAACAAACCGCCCGCGAAGATGCGAATGTAAAAAGTCACCTGGAGGGCAAGCAAGTCGTTAAAGTAATCTGCATCCCCAAGCGAATGGTCAATTTTGTTGTCAAGGGATGAGACAGCCTGTAGGGTCCGCGGGTAGCGGACCCTACGGCTGAAGACAACTCGCTGAGTAGTTACAAATCCTGTTTGTTAATGCCAAGGGAGTGATTGTCCTGATGTTCGATTATCCAACAGTCGAATTCTATTCTGGATCGTGAATTTCTTTAATCACCTCTTCATTCCAGAACTTTTCAAACAGGTAGGGGAATTCTTTTTTCAGGTCTTCTTTTGGCGGCCAATCATCGACAATATCGGGAATAGAAGGATAAATATACTGTTCCTCAAGTTCTTCAATATCGCTTTCCCATGCTTCTTCACAGACCAGCATCAGGGGTTCTCCGCTGATTTCTTCAACAGGATCTTCAACTGCAATATACTGCACCATTGAATCAGGATCCTTGAGCGTTTTGTAG
>JAJRTM010000934.1 GCA_024278285.1 Planctomycetota bacterium | reverse complement strand
GATCTTCCCTGATTACAGCAGTTATCACACATTCCTTGGTCGCAAACGAGAACCGGGGCCGAGCAAGTTTGATGAAAAGCATCCGATGGAAAACAAGCCCCATTTCCAAAACTGGGTTGCCGCCATCCGTGCCCGCGACCATCAGTTGTTGCGAGCAGATATCGAGGAAGGCCACAAATCGACTGCGCTTTGTTTGCTGGCACGTACTTCGTATCAGGTGGGACGCCCGTTACAGTTTGATCCCAAAACGGAACTGGTCATTGACGATAAAGAAGCAAACGATCTGCTTAACCATCCAAGCTATCGCAAGCCATTTGTTGTGCCGGACCAAGTGTAGATGATTCAGAATTGACGTTCTGATAAATAGTTACACAAGTTGTTCCATAAACTGATGAGCCCGACTGCTCACCTACTTTCCAAGGAAAAAACGAGATGAGAAATTCAATTCAGTATCTGTTACTGCCAGCGATTATGATGACGGTCTGTTCGGTCGTTGAGATTGTTGCTGGCAAGCCGGTTGCGCAAAATAAGACGTCTGCCATTGCGTTATTCAATGGAAAAGATTTAACCGGCTGGAAAGCGGAAGGTGGTGCCAGGTGGGAAGTGAAAGAGGGCATTCTCACAGGTCGGCAGGGGCCCAATAACGAATCTGGCGATCTGTTTACCGAAAAATCTTTCGGCAATTTTGAACTGAGTGTAACGTACAAAATTGTCTGGCCCGCGAATTCAGGGATCTGGTATCGCTATCAATCACCCAAGCAAGCGTACCAGGCAGACATACTTGAATACAAAAAACCGTTCGCATTAAGTGGCACTCTTTACTGCCCTGGCAAGTTGTTCCTGTCAACCAACACAGATGCCTCCACAGTTAACCGTGAAGGCTGGAACAAAATGGTCATCCGAGCCGTGGGAGATCATCACACGATTTTTCTCAATGATAAAAAAGTGGCAGCCGCTCAGGAGGGAAGCTTTAAGACAGGTCGCATCGGATTTCAAATTCACGCGGGGGACCAATTCGGGAAAATGAAAATCTCAATCAAAGAAGTGAGTCTTCGGGAAATCTCGGAGTAATCCAGGCTGGGCTCTTATCGAAACAATTGCTGAGAAAAAGTGTTGAGACGTAACCACGAATGCGGGCGAAGGTGTTCCTCTCTCTGCTCCGTAGAAACTACCCGAGATTTTTTGCTTCAATTTTCCTTCGCCATATCACGTTCGCCTGGATTAAGGATCAAATAATTCCATCGCCAAAGTTGTCGCTAACGCTGGCTGTTTTTTGACACTGCTTCTCGCCTGGTTCTTCGCGTTTTCCCGGAGCGTTGGCTTCATGCCTGGACTGGGAATCGACACGAAGTAATCTGCCATCTTCGGTTTCGAGATTCATTGTCGTTCCAGACGATACGGCAGGGGTACTTTCTTGTGGAAGAGTTTTTTGAGGAGTTAATGATGAAATTTCCTTTTCGTCATTAACAATCGGAACGACCGATTCAGGATCATTCAGTTTGGCGAATCGTTCTTCTTCGTAATCGTCGTAGCTGCAAATATAGCCTGTCTGTTTTGCTTGGATGAGTTCTTCATCGAATGCGGCGATGACTCGTTTCTGGATCATGTCGCGGCAGCTTGAATTTATTGGATGGGCAATATCTGCATACAGTTTAGAACGGCCTGCATCATCCTTATAGGCGCGTTCGGGGTGAAGTTTGACTCCACATTGGTTACAAAAACTTGCTCGAATTTGATTTTTCGAGTGACACTTCGGGCAACGATCCGACAACTTACGGCTTGGCATCGCAACGAATGCCCCTTTGGCTCCCTGAATTATTTTGAGATCGCGAACGACAAAACAATCATCCAGAGTGATCGAACAAAATGCACAAAGGCGGTCGCTGGGGTCTTCCATTAACTTGATGCGTACTTCTGTAATCTCCATGACGATTTCCTTCTCGTAGATGCTAAACTCGACTTTGGGCTACATACACTCTTGCGATATCCATACTTTTCAGTTTTTGAGCCAGATGCAAAGATTGCTTACGGGAACGACACAATCCAAAACAAGTGGTTCCACTGCCGCTCATCATTGTCTTCACAAACGGCTGCTGTTCGAGCCGTTCTAATGTTTGTTGTACATCCAGGTTTAATCGTCGCGCTGGCTCTTCCAGCGAATTGTAAAACAGTGAAGATTCTACACTTGCAGTATTCGTCATGTGCAGACCTTTTACGACATCTTTCGCAGATTGTGAAAAGGTAGAAGCTGCGCAGTTTGCGTAAACCGCTGCTGTTGAAAGCCCTGAGTCAGGTTTCACAAGGACAAAATGCAGCTTTCGAGATTTCTCTGTTTGAATCTGCTCTCCTCTTCCGGTGCAGGTTCCCAGTGACGATTCTGTGACAAAAAAGGGAATATCACTTCCGAGTTGAGCAGCGAGATGACAGCGTTCATTCAAACCAAGGCCAAGATTCCAAAGTTGATTCAGTCCATTAATCGTTGAGGCAGCATCACTGGAACCACCCCCCAATCCAGCTTGCGAGGGAATTCGTTTGATAAGCGTGATGTCTACGCCGATGTTCTGTTCATTTTTTTCCTGAAGCAGTTTGACCGCTTTCAAGACAAGGTTATTCTCATCGCTGGGGATTTCTTCTTGTGCCTGCCGATTCCTTGCAGAAAAAGGACTCACTTGCCGGACCTTCAGTGTCACTTGTGAATCGTCGCATTTTTGAAACAGCAAAGTATCGTACAGATCGATCGTTTGCATAACGGTTTCGATCTCATGAAAGCCATCCTCACGTTTCCCAAGAACTTTGAGAAACAGATTCAGTTTCGCAGGAGCGTGCGCAATCAGGGTGTCAGCTTCAAAGCGGTACATTAGTATCAGACAATCTCCGCACAACTAACTTCAACCCAGTCACCAAAGAATAATCATTTATCTTTGACTTTTGAGAGTGATTAGAAACGGACTATTTCCACCAAGATAATGGGAACATCTTTTCGAGAGATATTTACGAGATATTCGTGTATAACAACCCGGAAATTTCGAACGAATTTTCCAGGATTCAATTATTTGCTTATTGTCTGATCATTCATCTGGCGGTTATTTGTAAAATCTACCACACCACATCAATCAACCGTATACTTATTTCTCTGAGTCGTCAATAGCGATTTCCTGTCGTTTTTAGCCAATTTGCTTCCGAAGAGGCTGAAAACCCAAGCAACAAACCAGTGATAAAACATTCGTTCGGTTTGCTTTTGACACAAACCGGCATTCCGGCTACTCTCCGCTCCCCCCGTTAGCAGAGAAGGCTCTGCACATGTCCAGATATCATCATTAGACCTTACTCGATCAAGTCCGAACAAAAACCGGGTAGCTCAGACATCCTGTTCAAGGATGTCTGAGTGCCGTCAGGCACCCGAGGATTTCAGCGAGCGGCTTGATGATGAATAAGTAATGCCTGGAAAACAATTCCTCGGTTTGCTACGCAACTCAGACAACCCTGAACGGGATTGTCTGAGCTACCCGGTAACTCGATCAAATCGGAATTTGACAAGTTGTAAGCACATTTTTCGAGCGCGTGGACGAGTCACATTTTGTTGTTAAGAAGGTGTTTCAAGGAGGAACTCATGGAAAAATCTCGCCGTCTGTTAGTGCTTGATGAACATCATGAAACAGAAGCAGTTCTTCGGGCTGTCCTCGAACCGGCTGGCACATCGGTCACGCGCGTTCGATCCTGGCAGCAGTTGCAAAATTGCGAACCAGATCAAGCAGGAACTGTGCTTGTCCTGCACTCCAACGAAACATTGGATGCCCACCCCGAGGCAAGCAGTTTTTCAGAAGTTCCCCGTGTGATTATTGGTCGAACTGAAACAGAAACTTCTGGCACGCCTGCCCAGGAACATCAATTGGAAGACCTGTTCGAATTCAAAGACTTGCTTCGAGCGATCGATTCGCTTTGGAAATCTGCATCCTGAAACTCACGAAATTTACTTCTTGAATTCAGCGCGTTCCATTTTGTCTGGTCCGATCATGTTATTGTGCAATTGAACGGAATCCTTCTTGGGGACATCAAACGGGACTGACTGATTTTTGCTTTTACGTCCGAAATCTGTCACGAGATTGCCGACGATATGAATGCGTTTGCAATCTTCACTG
>JAJRTM010000933.1 GCA_024278285.1 Planctomycetota bacterium | reverse complement strand
ACCCTGATGGAAGAATTTGCAGAAGCAGTCTTGCTGCGCGTGATGCGACGGGTTATCCACCAACGCGCAGCAAGAACTGCAAAACCAGAATGTGTGGGAAATGGCTTCTGCGAAAAAACTCCTGTGCAAAATGACGGGCTGATTCTCAACCAAAATTGATAATTGGGAAAGCAACAGGAACCCGGTCACAGCACAGTGCTGCAGGCGTTGGGAATCTGATGCTTATGACACCCTTTTGAAGAGGTGACTGGACAACTCCAGCGACGACAAGATAGAACACTAGGAGTTGTGCTTGCAAGAGAACCGGGGACTGTTTCTGGAAAAAAATAAAAAATCGGGGGACGATGAAAATGTTTAATGCTGAATGCCCACATTGCGGAAGTGTCTTTCAAGCCCAGGAGGAGCATATCGGAAAACGTGGGAAGTGTCCCCAGTGTGGAGAAACCTTTACAGTCGAATTCCCTGCAGACAATGAAGACGATAGCGATGAATCCAATTTGGAAAACATGCTTTCGTCTTTTCAAGATCCAGTTCTCGAGCGCAAGAAAGGCTTCAAAGCAAGCAAGCCCAAGCCTGTGAGAGAAGAAAAGAAAGAAGCAACGTTTTCAGTGAATCGAAACTTTTCGTTGGTCAAGTTCGTCGCATTGGCCTATGCGATCCTCGGGGGACTGATGATATCATCTGGAGCGATTCTCTTTGTTTTAAGCTTGTTTGACGCGATACCATTTTTAAGATATCCCGGAGCACCTGAAGGGATGGTGCTACTCGTTTTTTCTGGATTTGGAATGGTATTTGCCAGAGAAATGATTCTGCTGCAACTCGCCATTGAAGAGAATACGCACATCACTGCAATCGCCATTCAGAAAATCAGTGAGAGCGCACCGGACAGTTAGTCCGGCACACGTTTTGCGTTTTTAAGCTGGAAAACGGCCACTCGAAAAACCGGGATTGCCGAACCAAGGTTATCTGATATCCTTTTCGTAGACGGGGGCATTCAGGATGAAAGCATGAAGCTATTCAAGAAGCTGGTACTGAAAGCGATCTGCCTGGCAGCAACCTGCAACGCTAATGGTGGTGAAGTACAAATACAGATTCTGCGTGACCAGAAAACGATTGTGAATATCCATTCGGTGCGATTATCAATCGCGGGTGGCAGGTATCGCACGATGCAGCCGAACGGCAATAATAAATATTCTATTCGGGGCATGCACATCATTCCCGGAGCGACTCTCAGATTCCGGCTGTGTGCCAGGGATGGATCGGTAGTCCTCATAAAGTACGATACTACAAAAGGAGACGGCATGGACGCAGATGAGCAGATCAAGCAATTAAATGCACGAATCACAAAATCGGCTGAACTGAAAGAATCGCTATGGAAGGTGATGGATTGCGTAGAAGAGTTACCCACAATATCGGAAACTGATCGCCTTGAAATAGTAGAGATCCAGGCAGCGGTTGCCTGCTGTATTCGTGCGATAAGCCGCCACGGCAATCACCTCAAAGATGTGCGTTTTTCCCTGCAACCCGTCAGCTTCATCGGCCTTGATGACTCACGAGATAAACAGCCACCACCTCCACCACCACGTGAACCAGAAAGGCGGAGCGACAAGAAAGACATCGGGCCGCCCTGGGATAAGATGAAAACAGAATGTAGCGATTAACAATGAATACACCGAAACCAAAAACAAAAATTGATAAGCAGAAAAGTTTCATCTGGGGACTTTGCCATGATCCCGGCTTTGGTAAGTACCCACCTTACCGAGAGGCGCTGCGATGGCTCGATGAGGATATCGCAAAACTTTCGTCATCTGGTGCAGAACTTAAACTGGAATACTGTCGCAACATATTTGCTGAAGGCGAAAAGTCGATACGGCTGAACGAAGAGAAGTTGTGGCGACACTTCCAAATTGCATCGTGCGTATTGGCTGCGGTGTTAGCATATGCCTAATTCACCGGCGGTTTCACCTGGTGGGCTTTGCCGTCAGTAGTTTGCATGATCCTCGTGATGGTTGTTTTTGTGTATGGAACAAAGACATTATTCCAGCCAAACACATTCGATCCGCAGGCGTTCGTTTCTTTTCAAATTCCAACTGTCGATCCTTCTGCTTATCATCTTTACCTAGCTGCCAGTTACGCAACAGCAGCGATTGGACTGCGTCCCATTAACAGTTGGAGAGCTCGCTGGCATAAGGTCTCACGCTGCCTTTTGATCGCCGGATTGTTATCAACCCTGTTAATCTTTGTGAATCAACACTAACGCCCTTTTCTCTCAGATGGTGGGCTTTGTGGCGGGGTGGTAACCGGGCGGGATGGAGGTGTTGTTGGTTTTTGGGTTTCAGTCATCTGGTCGTCTCCATTCACTTACTAGAATCAAAAAGACAGCTGTGGGTGGTTGAAAAACCAGAAGGAGGCCAAGAAAGCCCAGCCACCAAAGACGGCTGGTTATTTACCTTTACCCGACCGGCCCCTACGCCCTTACGACGCAGGCCACCCCATAGCTGTGTTCAATTCAAAACGACCCCGACGGGACTCGAACCCGCTGGCCGCCGGACGATCCCGGTAGCCTCAGCCTCCCTGCAGAATCAAAAAGACAGCTGTGGGTGGTTCAAAAACCAGAAGGAGGCCACAAGCACCCAGCTTCCAAAGAGAGCTGGTTTATTTACCTTTACCCCACCGGCCCCTACGCCCTTACGACGCAGGCCACCCCATAGCTGTGTTCAATTCAAAGCGACCCCGACGGGACTCGAACCCGCAACCACCGGATCGACAGTCCGGTACTCTAACCAATTGAGCTACAGGGCCTCTGCTCACTCAAGCTGGGCGTATTCTAGCCAAACTTGAGAGGTAGTCAATAAAGTCGGTAAAAAACAAAGGCGACTTGAACATTTTTTCCTTCTTCGCGACTATATCTTTATACTACTAAACGCTGGTGAATTCAATTTCAGCACCATTTGGCTGATTAAGTCTGCTTATTACGGGGTTTGCGTGTTGCGATTTAATGAAAACAATCTGATTAGTACGTTTCTTGCACTGGGAAGAGACGTTGTTTTGCTGCGTGGTTCGGGAAAATTTCTATTATTCCGGAATCTTTACTGGATAATTGGAGCTGGGTTCATTCTGAGTGGTTGTTCTCAAAAAGAATCTTCCGGTCCAGTTTCACAGAACGAAATAGCAGTGAATAAAGTGAATAACACAGTGGAATCGCTGCAACAAAAGGAAATGCCTGCGAATTTCACAAAAAAAAAGATGACGGAGACGGCGGATAATACTCCTCGAAAGAATATTCAGCCGGAAACCGTACTGGACCGCCAGCATTTGAAAGCGTTGGGATTCGACATTTTTGAATCCCCGAATTTATTGCTGGTGAGTGATGGAGTGCGGGCGAAAAAACGAGAAGTATTTGAAAAGCTGCCTGGCATTGTTGATCAATTAACGAAACGATTT
>JAJRTM010000932.1 GCA_024278285.1 Planctomycetota bacterium | reverse complement strand
GATAACTGCAAGAACGAGCCCGGTTACTGCCAGCGTTTTCGCGAGTACTTTACCACGTAGTGCACGGAATATTTTCCCGATGCTCCGCCAAACGGGAAGCAGGAATATTTTTTCATGTTCTTCTGCATTCCACATCGCGGTGGCGACATGATCCGAAATCAACTCGCAGGCGGCTCGACGTTCGGGATCCCACTGTTTGGAAGAGAGCAGTTCGACAACAATCGCACCAACCAAATGGTCCGGCTTCGGTTTTTCGTGCGGCTTGTCTTCCGCTTTATGTTCCCGGTCTTTGTAATTGAGCGGATAAATTGCGAGCATTCGTGTGTTGGACTCTTCAAGATAATCGGCAAGCTGTTTTTCAACTTGTGGAGCCAATTCAGTTAAATCGCCTTCGTAAATGAATGGCTTGCCGGTGGAATAAACTGTCTGCACGAGCTTGTTAAGTTTACGCATTAAATTTGACTTGCGGTTCACTTTATCCTGCCCGCTGACAGCCAGGATGCGGGTTTTGTGGCCCCATTTTAGCACAATACTGGTACGATCAACCGAAAGAATTTCTCGTCCATCATTGGCGGCGCAGGCAGCGACCTGTTCGGTTTCGAGTCCGTTATGCAGATCGAGCAGAAACCGATCCATCGATTCCCAGAACTCTTTCGTATTAACTGAAATCGGCGAGGTCATTCGCCCGGAAACATGCAGCGAAGCGAGTCCCGCTAAATGTTCTGCAAACTGAAGCAATCCCTGCTGAGCTTCCTCGCTGACCTTCTCCGGAAAGAAGAGTTGCAGAACTGCCACGCATGATTTATTTTCAAAGATAGGCGAAAAAACAAGTAAGTGCTTAGTTGCGCGAGCTTCTGAATTCTTACTTTGAGGCCCCACCACAACCGACTGCGAATTCTGTACAATTTCGCCAAGCAGTTTAACATTTTTCTGTGCACTTTGCTGATCGGTTAAAGTGCCGGTTGATTGCAGGTTCAATTCTGATTGCAATTCAACCTGACCGCCCGCGACTCCCCAGATAGCAGCCGCAGGGGTCTGGGAACCTTGGACGACCAGCCCCAGAAACTGTTGATAAAATTCTTCACGAGGCAGTTTCTGCTTCGCCAAATGCTCAACAGCCTGAACACATTCCGAAATTTTTTGTGATGGTGATTGATTCATTTTAGAGTCTTCGTGATTTATAGCTTCTTGTAGGTCAGGCTGTGCCTGACAAGAATTGATATTCCTGTTTTTTATTGAACTTCAACCGGAGTGAACGACATCAGGCACCAACTGAGCGACCTGTTATAAACGGAAGTGGAATGTTTGTTTGAGATATCTCCAGAACCAGCCGCCCAAAGAGCGTTTATCGACAATGAAACGTGCCCGACCGCGCAAACCGGTGCGCATTAAATCGGTATCTTCTGTCAGTTTAACGGTTGCCTGATACGCCAGTTCTGCCAGTTTTTCCCGGCCTTGCTGATCAGTCACCGTTGATAAATCGCCGCCGCTTTTGTTGGAAAGCTGGCGGGGTGCATAATCACTTTGGCGGTAGGCAATTTTAGTAATGACTGCTTCAAACTTCCGATCCGGCAAATGGTAACACCGTAGCAGCACCGGCGTTCCGACTTGTAGTTCGTTGCGGTCATCCTGTGAAACCAGCAGAACCGCCTGCACGTCATCATCAGGGGCGATGCTTAATAAATGAGTGGCTGGCTCGATGAAGGCATGCTCATTTCGTGGTGCAAAAATAGTGCCATACCAGTTGTTTAATTGTGGGTTTTCAGTAACCGAAACGGTCGGCTCCGGCACCGATTCAGCCGCAACAAGGCGACCACTGACCGGGGCTTTGATGATCAGATTTTCAAGTTGTTCATCAATCAGACGAACCTGTCCTTCGATCGCTTTAATTCGCTGATTGGAGATTCTGATTTCATCGGAACTGTTCAACGCCAGCGAAGTTTTCCGTTGTGTATGGGCGAGCTTTAATTGTTGAGCTAAGCGGCGTTTCTTGTCTTCAAGTTCTTCATTACTCATCCTCACTAAAACATCACCTTTGCTTACTTTGTCTCCCGGTTGGAAAGCGACTGTTTCAAGATGCCCGGAGGTGATGGAATAAACGTGCTGGACGTTATGCGGTTCAATCAGAAAGCTGGAATGAATCCACCAGGGAACCGGAATCGCAAGAATGCCAGCCAGCAGTCCGAGTGTAATAACTCCTGTCATCGTCGTTTTGAATTTACTCATCGGTTCGTTCCTGGGCGTCGAAAAAATCTGATAAAGCGAGCGTCCCAGCCCGTATACCATCGTTCCTAGCGAAACAGTCGTTAATGTAACAGCGAGTGATTGCAATCCGTAAGGCTTCATCCATTGGTAAAGGAAAAATGCGATACTAAACACCAAAACCCATTTATAAATCCACGAGGCGACTGCATAAACAATAAACCAGAGTTTTTTTCTGTCCGGGGCGAAGGGATCGTCCGGAATGTGAATCCCAAAGCATGTCCAGGCGAACGCTTTCATCAACGCCTTATCTGCTTTTTGTTTCAGGTTGGGGATTTCCAGATAATCGCTGAGCATGTAATAACCATCGAAACGAATCAATGGATTTAAGTTGAAAATAACAGTCGAAATCGTCGTCACAAAAAAGAGATTCAAACAAAGATGATTAAACAAACCGGGCGTTGAAAACCACCAGGCGAAAACGGCAATCGAAGAAAGCAGCACTTCAATGTAAGCCCCCGCCCCACCAATCGCGATGCGGTGCCATTTGTTTCTCATCATCCAGGCATCCGAAACATCACAGTACAATGTCGGACTGAAGACCAGCAGCATCATCCCTATTTTATGGCACTCACCCCCATAATGTTTACACGTTAAACCGTGACCAAATTCGTGAATGATCTTTGCCATCGCGATCACGAGCCACATATACATTAAATTGGGCCAACCAAAAAACTGTTGAAATTCGGGCAGCTTACTGCGGAATTCTTCAAATTGAATGGTTATCAAAAGTAACGCTGCAATTGAAATAAGAACGGTTATCGCGACCGCCCATTTGCTGTACATCCACCGAAAGAACGGATAAATCGCATCTAGGATTTGTTCCGGATCGAAGCCGGGCAGTTTAAGAAACAGGAAGTTCTTCAGAACCTGCATCACTTCCTTGTTACGGTTTTTCTTTTGAAGATGCAGCAGCGGACGCCCTTGTCCCTGTCGTTTCGTGTAAAGCAGATTCTTTTCGTGCAAGTCCGCCAGCAGTCTCTGCACATCAGAAATTTTTACCGGGATGGCCGGGTTTTCAATTTGCAGTTTTTCGTGGACTTTATCCAGCGTGCTAGGTTCGTTCAGGCATTCTAAAACGCAAAATTGTTCTTTTGTCAGACGATAATAACGCAGCGCCACCGGATCTTTCACAATCCAGTAACCGGTGCCGAGGTAGCCAATTCGCTTGATGAGCAAATCGGGACGGGTACGCAAAGGGAGTTCGCGCTCGCCTACTGCTCGGAAATCTGCCTGAATAACCGCCATGTCACCCTATCCAAAATACCCCGCCAGGCGGAGCCCAGCACGGCTGGTCTGTTCTGACCGCCGTAACCAAAAACTGATTTTCTAAAATTTGCGAATCGTTCGTAAACTTTTACCGTTAGTAATACAGAGACTCAATACCTGAATCGTTTAAGTCTGCCGAACCGAAAGCCGACTGAATGCCTGACCTTGTTCAAAAGAGTATGAGAGATACCCAGCACGGCTGGTTCATTCTGATAGCCGTAACCAAACTGATATTTTTCTCTAATTTGCGAGCCGTTCGTAAATTTTTACCGTTAGTAATATATATAATAACGAAATGATACGTCATAATCTTACAGCAGTCACAAGCAGGTACCGATAAAATCAGAACTTAGACGATGAACTTCGGCAATCGGAATAAATAGAATGGAAACCTGCACGATTCTCGCAGTTATAACGAATTTACGTCCTGTCAATGACTGTTCCGCTGAAGAATGACACAACGTTCTTCGCCGTTCATATCTTTGCAGCTTTCACATAGCGACCAGTTGCCGGATGTTTTAGCGATTTCCAGACAGGCTGAAATTTGAGCCGGGTCCATCTCCAGCATACACCACCCGTCCGGCTTGATGTAATCTGGCCCCTGCTCCAGAATTTTGCGAATGATATCGAGGCCATCCTCGCCGCCATCGAGTGCTGCATGCGGTTCGAAGTCTCGAATATCGCTATCCAGTCCTGCAATTTCATCGGTGCGAATATAAGGGGGATTGCTGATCAGTAAATCATACTTTTGTGAATCGGCTGGGGCAGGTTCGGCAAACGCATCGAATAAATCCCCTCTCAAAACCTTAACCGATTGCGAGACGTGATGGCGATCGATATTTTTTAACGTTGTCTCAAAAGCAAGTGGATGCAATTCGACAGCAGTTATTTCAGCATCTTCACGTTGAACAGCCAGTGAAATCGAAATACAACCGCTGCCAATACAAAGTTCCAGAATACGAGGCGATTTTATCGGCTTCAACTTTTCGATCGCTTCCAACACCAGCGTTTCGGTTTCAGGTCGCGGAATAAACACGCCGGGAACCAGATGGAAATCGAGACTGAAAAACTCACGATGCCCAACCAGATAAGCAACCGGCTCTCCTTGGGCGCGTCGCTTAACCAGATTTCGCATTTTCGAACGGACCTGCTCATCAACAGGATTGTTGAAGTCTGTGTAAAGTTCAATTCGCTGACAACCGCGTGCATGGGCAAGCAGCACTTCACTTTCCAGGCGAGGCGATTCGCAATTCTGCTTTTGCAGATACCCGGTCGTCCAGTTCAATATTTTCTGAACAGTCCAGATTGGATCATTTTGATTTTCAGGGGGGGAGATTTCCATAATGCCTGATTAGCCTCATCTATCTTCAATCAACACGTTTCAGCCTGTGAAGTAATAGATGCTACAAGGCAATGTGTAGTTATTTTATCGCGGTTCACAACAGGTACGCACATCGGTTGTGAATCTTTATCTGGTTTATTTTCCCAGCGGATTGTTATTCTGTATTTGTTTATTTCTTATATTACTAACGATCAATTTCTTTGCGCCGTACGCATATTTCAAGAAGGATTGATTTTGGTTACTGCAGTCAAAACAAACCAGCCGTGCTGGGAATTTTGGATTGCATGGGGCGTCATTTCTACTCGGTTGCTCCTTCTGTTTACCATCATTTGTTTAAGCAGTCTAACAAAGTACCTGTCCAAATACTATTTCGTGATTCTGGCTTCTCTGGAAGAACTCAGGTCTTCTCAAGCATGGTCGAACGCCACTGAAAAAACTGAAACATGGTGCCGATTCTTCCTCTATTTAAATGGCTGAAGATCTGAAAAAGCCACGGATGAGCCTAAACCGGCATAGCCGGAACCAAATAAGTATGAAGTTCCCCAGAAACTGCACGCAAATGGCTCAATAGGTTTGAGGCTGTGTTGCAAACGCTTTCAACTCATCCAGATCGCTGCCGACTGGCTCCTGAAAACGGTGTCGTTCCGGAAGAAATCTAGGAGTTTCTGTTCGGGAAACGGACTGCCACAATTCGCGTACTTTTTACGATTGCCAATTCGACGGTTCTTATTTTGCATATCCGCCGTGCCACAATGGATATCGCTACTGAAGAAGACCTTTACAACAATTGGATAATAGAGTCCCGTCAAAGTTCAATAGATTATTGCTGGTTGTAGTCTACTTTCTCATTCTTTTTGATTGAGCATTGTGGCTAGCAGTTATTATTCAAGCGATCCTTATTGGTATTGTCGCGAGATTATATTTTGGGGACAAAAAAGAACAGTATTGCCTTTCGTCAACACGAACCCGCAATGATTTTCTTTGTGCAACATGGCTGTTGTTTTTTTGCAACGCGATTCCGATTATGCCGCTCAGGCATGGGATCAAATCGTTTTGAATTGCTTTCTTAATGTTCTTTTGGCTCCTTTTCTGAATTTTGTGAAATAGGCTGTTCTGACGGGAAGTGTTTGGGCAATACCTTGCAGTTGCGAACGGTGACCCAATTTGTCAGCTTCACGTCAGGGAAGAATAACAGTAGTCGCACGCATGCAGACAGTGGTTTCAAAATGGCCTACTTTGGTTTGGGAGAACATTCATGAGAAAAAAACAAGCGTTACTTCTGGGAACATTATTGCTGGTCGCCAGCTATCCTTCTTTTGGTGTTCAAGCACAACAGCAACAACCGGCTCAACGGTTAAACGTAGCCGAGATGGAATCGTTAGTTGCACCGATTGCTTTTTACGAAGATAAAGTGATCGAAAATATTTTTGCAGCTTCTCAGGATCCTGTTTCGGTTCAACAGTTTGTTGCCCACGGGAAGGCGGCTTTCAATAATTCTCAAGTCCCTGATTACCTTATTATTCTTTCTGTTTATCCCGATCTGCTTAAACAGATGAATGCTCACATCAACTGGACGGCACGACTGGGAATGGCAGCTCGTGTTCAGACTAAAGATGTCTGGACAGCGGTTGATTCGGTTCGTGCTTCGATGCAGGCTGCACAGCAAAATGCTCAGAGTGGTGGTTCGGGAAGCGGCGGCAGTTCTTCAGGTTCTGGATATGTTGCAGCTCCTGTCGCTGCGGTTCCTTATGCTGGTTTTGTTTATGGAGCCGTCTGGGCAAACGCGATTGGTTATTGGGAGCAGCAGTATCATCCACAAGCAACAACGACAACCAATAATTACTACGGCGCCAACGGCGGTACGGCGAACTCTACCACAACGGATACCACTTATACCTCTCCCAATGGAAACACGACAGTGAGTTCTGGTTCCAACACAACAACAGTAACCGGACCTAATGGGCAACAAGCTACCGCGACGACTCAAGGAGCTGGTTTTACTTATCAAAATGGAAACAGAACCGCAGCCGGAGTGGCGGGGCAAACGACGGTTACCGGCCCCAATGGTAACTCTGCAACGGCCCAGGGAGGTGGAGTTGCTGGGACAACAACGCAAGGAAACACCACTAATTACGGAGCAGCTGGCGGCGGAACCGTTACCACTTCTAACGGCGGCAACTATTCCGCAGCGGGGCAGGTTTCCGGAAATGTGACTAACACCGGGAATGGCTACACGTATCAGAACAGTTCGCAGGGCGGCGTGACCAACAATAACACCGGGGCTTACGGAAACGGCACTCGCAACACAAACGGATACGCCCAGCAAAACGGAAATGGTTCCACAACTTTCGGACGCAATGCAACCACATCGATGCAAAGTTCTAACGGTTCTTCAACCATTCAGCATAGCGGTTCTGGTACTGCTAACGGAAATGGAACTGGAAACTACAGCGGCTCATCGTCAATCAATTCCACTTACGGAAACGCATCGGTCAGCACCGAAGCCTCGCAAGGACAAATCACAACAACAACTGAAACAAAAAACGGAACCAATCAGTACACATTGGGTGATGGACAGGTGCAGGGAGGAAGCAACTCTTCCGCCAACCGAAATACTCAATCAGGAACAAATTCGAACAGTCGAACAACTTCACAATCAAATCCACAGTCATTCTCGGCAGGTAACTTCAGCCGAAATGGTCAAGGAAATCGAAACGGAAATTCAACAGCATTTAGTCGCTCTGGTGGCCAGGGACAACGAGGGCAAGGTGCTTCTGCGTTCTCTCGCAATGCAAATTCATCCAACCCTTCTGCCCGAATGAATGGAGCCAGCAGTTTCTCTCGCGGCAACTTCTCTGCCCCAACTGCCCGTTCAACTCCTTCAATGAGCGGTCGCAGTGGAACCTCTTCCCGATCTTCCGGAAGGTCATCCGGCAGAAGCGGACGCGGCGGTGGACGCGGTGGACGGCGATAAACTTCGACCCTTTCCAAATACACTCGAAGTGAATCTGGTCACTTCGAGTGTATTTGGCGCGCCGCTATTATAAGGAATAGTCCCGAAATAAGTTCCCGGTATCTTGTAGGGTGCGTCGTGACGCACCAGCTTGTTTGCGTGATGAAAAAGGTGCGTCACGACGCACCCTACAAAATAATTTCAATAAAACCGGTAGAGTAACCAGGGGGTTAACACCTCGGCTCGTCTGAAACTTATTTGGGGTCGCACGAAAAAAATTAAAGTGGTCGCACAACCGAGAGACCACGTGTGTAATCTAAATAGGTATCGATGGATAACACGCCACCTCCCATGCCGCTTTTGTTAATCCCGGCGTAGGGAATACCAGCCGCGAATACATTGTGGGCGTTGATCCAACTGTTTCCTGCAACCATCTTCTCCGCAACGCGATTTGCCCGGCTCAAATCGGTTGACCAAACACTGTTCGCCAAGCCGTAATCGGTTGAATTAACCATTTCTATCGCCTGTTGTTCATCGTCAAAAGGCGACAGATACGCAACAGGCCCAAAAATTTCTTCCCGGGCAGCAATGTTATCCAGTCCACCAGCCAGCAGAGATGGTTTGACATAGGAACCTTTGTGTCCCTCGACTTCTGCCGGGCCTCCTTCCAGAACTAACTCTGCTCCCTCGGCTTGCCCTTTTTTAAGATAATTCAAAATCCGTTGACGCTGTTTCTCACTGACAACAGGCCCCATCTGAGTTGCCTCATCCATTTGGTAACCGACTTGCACCTGCTTCAAGCGAGAAACACAGGCGTCAACAAAACGATCATAAATGGGACGTTGAACCAGCCAGCGAGTGGCATCGCAGCAAACCTGCCCTGAGTGGAATGTGATTGCTCCCACAAGACTTTCCGCGGTCGCTTCCACATCGATATCATCAAACAGAACGGCTGCCCCTTTGCCTCCCAGTTCGAGTTTAACCGGTGTTAAATTTCGTCCGCAAACTTCGGCAACCATTCGACCAACTTCTGGTGATCCCGTGAACGACATCCGTTTTAATTTGGGATGCGCCGCCAAAGCTGCCCCCGCAGTTTCGCCATATCCTGTCACCACGTTGATCACACCATCTGGAATCCCCACCTGCTGGGCAATTTTCGCCAGGTACAAGGCAGACAACGGTGTATCTTCCGCAGGTTTAATGACCACTGTATTACCTGCCGCCAAAGCTGGCGCAATGTTCCAGCCAATAAGTAAGAATGGAAAATTCCAAGGGAAAATAAAACCGCACGGTCCCCACGGCAGCCGGACCGTTCTCGCTTCGTGACCTGCCACAGCGAGCGGAACACGATGTTGAACATGCAGAGAAATATCAATAAAGTACCGCATTGTATCGACGAAGTTTTGGATGTCGCCGACCGCTTGCTCCAGAATTTTCCCTGCATCAAGGGCTTCAATTCGAGCGAGCGTTTCAATGTTTTTTTCAACGCCATCAGCTAATCGATGAAGCAGAACACCACGTTCATTGGCAGGCATCTCGGCCCAACCGGTTGTGCGAAATGCTTTATCAGCAGCCTGTACCGCCTGGTCGATATCCGCAGCAGACATCGCAGTCACTTCTGCCAATCGTTCACCTGTTCCCGGATCATTCGTCGTGAAACTCGCCCCATCAGCGGCTTCAACCCACTTCCCACCAACAAACGCTTTCATCGGCGAGTCTGACAAAAAACTGGCAACTTCAGAGGGGGCATTTTCAGACATGGCAATAAAACTCCTGCTTTCATGAGGAACAATAAAGAGGGTTCAACGGTAAACGCGATGCAGCCTTCAGGTCTTCTTGAATGCAAACCGAAGACGGGTAACAATTAATCCAGCACGGCTGGTTCACTCTGATAGCCATAACCAAACTGATATTTTTCTAAAACTTGCGAGCCGTTCGCAAACTTTTAACGTTAGTAATATAAGAAGTTATTGGGAAATTTACGACAGAAGCGACAAAGATTTTGTACAATTCCTGTCGGTTCTTTGAGCAGAAGGACGGCGTGCGCAATCGTTTAACGGCAAGCCGAAGGCGACTGCGCAGGTGGGCTGGACACTGAAGGTTCGCTGTTCAACGAACAATATCAATCGTCTCAGACATCGTGCTCAGTGACGACAGCTTCGATTCTTTCTTGCGATACCGTACAAATTGTGGCACGCATCCCGGCGCGACATATTACAGGTATCTTGCAAGAGAGTATTTATGTTGAAATGCTTGGAAAAACAGGGGCAAAGCCTCGGATGTTTGCCTAGCCCAGCCCAACGGGCTGGGTTCTGACACCCAAAACAACATAGGTCCAAAGGCTCGGTTATTTACCCAAATGGGTAGCCTTTTTTCAACATTTTACAAATGTCCGGACCGTTGGTCCTCACCGTCATATCACACCTGCTGACCCAGCCCGTTGGGCTGGGCTAGGTAAAATGCTGGGTCTTTGGCCCGGAACAACTGGTT
>JAJRTM010000931.1 GCA_024278285.1 Planctomycetota bacterium | reverse complement strand
GCGGTTCGACATCTTCTCAAAAAGCAAACCGGTTTACGCAGTCGCCTTCGGCTTGCCGTTAAACAATTTTCCTCTTCTTTCGTGTTTTTCGTTTCTTTCGTGGTTCAAATCTTTGTTTGGTTGCGGCTATGCCGCGCTGGGTGAATCCGTGGCTCTTTTTTCTTTTAGCCAATAAAGTGTGGGAAGAACCCAGAAACAAAAGTAACCCAACCACTAAAATTGGCTGGGTTACTCGGTTTGCCACTCGAAGAGATTATTTCGCTTTTAATCTGTTTCGGCAGCAAGGGGGTAATTCAGAATCTGCTATTGGTGGTGTTACTTCTTCTTCTGATACTCCCGTTTTATCTTTTGCTGCAGCGAGAGGGCAGCGGTCTTTGCAGACCAGTTCGCCGGTGAGTGGGCATTCAATTTTTCCTGGGCAATCGGCACGGTTGGCATCAACCAGCGGGCATTTATCTTTACAAACCATCTCACCAGAGAGTGGACATTTTACCTTGCCGGGGCAATCGCTGCGGACGGCATCGTCTGAATTGTTGTAGGCGACGGCTGATACACCTACAGGAATCATTAACGCGGCTGCCAGAATTAATTTGGTCATCATCTTCGCTTCTCCTTATAAAATGAAAGTGTTAATTGGGTTTCAAACTGCTTGGTCGCATTCTAATGTACGTACTATACTTTAGAGTCAAGAGAGTTTTCTGATATTTTTCCTTTTCTTCATTCCTGCCCCAAACCCGCTGCTTTGAGTGCCGATTCCTGGGGGCCACTGTTGGTACAACAACTGGCCAGCTTGCCGTCAATGACAACTGCGGGGACCGTTTGAATCCCAATCGATTTTGCACGTGCGGCGATGTCAGCATTATTCATATCAAGAATACTGACATCGCATGCCGGGCAGGCAACAGAGTTGACTAAATCGATTGTTTCCTGGCAAGCCGGGCATCCTGCGCTGAAAACTTCAATCTTTCGCTTCTCGTTCATCACGATATCTCCTTTTCAAGAGTAAGGGGTGTTAACGGGATTTCTTCCCAGCACGGCTGGTTCATTCTGATCGCCGACACCAAATTTGAATCTTGTTTAATAATGACGAGTAACGCAAAGTAATTAAGCGTTAGTGATACAGGCAGGACACTCCGAATCTTTTCTGCGTGGCCAGACATTCCAAACAGATGCGGCGACCAACAAGCCGATGCCGCCGTACATGGCTGCATCGGAATCAAATTGAAACTTCCCTGAAAGTACGATGATTGCTGCAACGATCCCCACAAAAACGGGACCATAACTTTTGCGAGAACGAGCATGAATGAACAAGGCTGCTACTGCAAAAAGCAAAAACAGAATTGTCATCGGCAACATGTATTTTGTTTGAACAAGAAACCCAAGCCCCAGCGAACTGAGCAACCCCGCATACGCAGGCCAACAAGCCGGGCAGGCCAGTTTGGGCAACATCGCAAAAGCGATTCCGGGGATGACAGCTAACGAACTTTGCCAGCCTGTTTTTTCCTCTGAAGAGGAAGATATTGTATAACTCGCAGGTGATGATTCGCCCGATTGCTTCAGTGCTGCTGAGATCACTTCAACCGTTGGAGCCCCTTGGATATTCCCTTGTGAATCCCGATACAATCGACAACATTCACTTTGCTCGCTCGGTTGCTGACCTGCGACATCTTGTCCGTTATTCAGAATTGTCGGAGAGCCGAACTGATGGGCGTGCGGTGGACTGCCTGTAGAACTGCGATCCCATTCGGTCCAATTGGCGGTTATTCCTGTTTGTGAGAATGCCTTCATCAACTGCGACCGTGCGAAATTAATGTTCGGGCAGTCAAGATCATAAATCAGTTCAATCGTTGCCATTAATTTCATCCTCCAAGGCTTCCAGAATTGGGCAGTCGCTCAGTGGACCCTGCCCGCTACAGGAAGCCGTCAGTTTTTTGAGGCCTTTTTTCATCTGTTGCAGGGTGCGGATTTTCTGCTCGATATCCAGAACTTTTGCCTCGGCTCGTTGTTTAACCTGCACACATTTTGAACCAGGGGTCAGTTTCAGTTCCAGAAGTTCTTTGATTTCTTTCAGCGTGAACCCCAGTTCTTTGGCCCGCTTAATAAACCGCAGCCTGCTCACAACAGCATCGTCAAACTGACGATACCCGGAAGCCTTTCTCGCAGCCTGTTCGAGCAACCCTTCCCGTTCGTAATAGCGAACGGTTTCCACTCCCACCTCTGCCTGCCTGGCAACTTCACCGATTGTAAATGTTTTTGTTTTCATGTTTTTGTCTCCAATTGCATCAGTATAAACCCCGTACCATACTACAGGGTCAAGGGTTAAAGTTTCAGAAGTAACATATTCCACCAGATTTCAGGTTCATCTTATATGACTGTCAAGCTTTGCCGGTCGGGCTGACAAATCAGTGTTATTTGATTTGATCAATATTCGCTTCAAATTAGCCGATAGACTCCTGATAGGCTGTTGTTGGGACAAAGACGCCAAGACGTACGATTCGTTTGTGCATACCCTGGGCGATTTCAAGCGATGTTGCAACACCTTCCTTCAACAAGTACGACTTACCAGCCAGGACGGAGTCCGTTTTGAGAGCATTTTTGGAGACATATCTTGTTCGTTCGCTCTCCCGCATCATTCCGGGCTGTTATAGCCAAGACCGATTGCCTGGAGAAGAAAAAACGGCTGTTTTAACGTTTGAAGATGGCCCCGATCCAGCCAGCACGCCGCAGCTTTTGGATTTGCTGGACGAATTCCAGGTCTCTGCGACGTTCTTTCTCGTGGGTGATAAAGTTGCTCAATATCCGGACCTGGTCAGAGAAATTCTTGATCGTGGGCATACGCTGGGAAATCATACGTATTATCATCTCGACGCCTGGAAGACATCGACACTGAGCTTTGTGAAGGATGTCAGTTCCTGTTCGCGGATCATCAATTCCGTTACCGGCGAACTCCCTTTGTGGTGGCGACCACCTTACGGTCATGCCACCGGCAAGCTTGTCAACTGGTGTCAGCGTCACAATATTCAAACTGTTTTGTGGGACTTTGCAGCGGCTGATATTTCGCCTCGGGCAACTGCGCGATCTGTCGAAAAAAGTATTCTGCAGAAAATTCGCCCTGGCTCGATTCTCTCTCTGCACGATAACTCGCGGGCGGCTCGCGTCACCCCTGCTGCGTTACAAGAGGCGTTGCCTCGGCTCATCGATGAAAACTGGCAATTCGCCAAGCTTGGCTCTTATGCTGCGTGAATGCGTTGCAAGTAGATGAATCATCAATAATCAAGCCCTGCTTATCGGCTTGTTATATCAGATTTAAGCACTGAAATACTGCGAAAAACTGATATTCATTGTCATTCGAACGATCAAATGGAGTGCTTTTGACCTTTCGATTATGTTACGCTAGAATCAACGCGGGCGATATCCTGCGACCGAATG
>JAJRTM010000930.1 GCA_024278285.1 Planctomycetota bacterium | reverse complement strand
TCCGCAAATTCATAATGCTGCTTTTCGCAAAGAAAACATCAATGCTGTTTATCTTCCTTTTCGCATTTCGGAACAACACTTTGATGAATCGATCCGAGCGCTTCGCCGTCTGAGTATTGGCGGTTACAGTGTCACAATTCCCCATAAGGAAAGAGCGGTTAAGTACGCCGACCATGTGGATGAATCTGTCGAACAGATCGGAGCCGCCAATACGCTTTATCGTAATCAACGGGGAATCTGGTTTGCAGCCAATACCGATTACGAAGCCGCACTCACGACGCTACGACTGGGCATGAAAAAAGCAGGTTGGCCTGGTGCAACGATGAAGGATCGAAAAGTGCTTATCCTTGGTGCAGGCGGCGTGGCTCGCGCGATTGGCTTAGGTGTTGTCAGGGCAGGGGGAATGTTAACCATTGCAGGCCGCACCAAAGCACGCACTAAAGAACTTGCCCAACATCTGGGGTGTCACCATTGTAGTTGGGAAAATCGCGGGGCTCAAACTCCTGAAATTCTCATTAACTGTACGCCTGTTGGAATGTTTCCGAATGTGGATGACACGCCGTATGATCAAAACTGGCTTTCAGATCGGGCGATTGTTTTCGATACCATTTATAACCCCGAAAATACATTGTTGATTAAACTGGCACGGGAAAAGGGATGTCATGTTGTCAGCGGTTTGGAAATGTTCGTGCAACAGGCCGCTGCGCAATTCGAATGCTTCACCGGGCAGAACCCTCCGATTGAAGAAATGAGAGAGACGTTGCGAAAAGCAATTTCTCCTGTTGTCTATTCCTGATGGGAACTTCTATTAATTCAAAAAATAATTTGAACGGAGGGGAGACATTCTTGTCTGCCTAAAATACGGCATCCTCAAATGATACAGACGCCGAATGTCTGTACTCTTTATGAATTAATAGAATTTCCTGATTTGATACTGCAAGCGGTATATAATGTCGCATAATCAAGATCGTATTTCGTAGGATGGCGTGCTTGCACCCATCTTCGTGTGCCGGTTTGCGTTCAATGACAAAAAAGAGTTGGAACGATTATAATTCGGCAATAGATTCACCGGTATTAAGTTTATGAAGTGGAGACCGTATTTGATGGGTGCAAGCACGGCATCCTACGGCTTGTTGAATATTATGATTATTACTCTGATTGGATTTCGAGGCAGTGGCAAAAGCTCTGTCGGGCCTTTACTTGCCGAGGAATTAAATATGACGTTTGTTGATACCGATCAGCAAATAGAAAAAGAGACAGAACAAAGCATCGCAGATATTTTTGCCGAACAGGGAGAAGAATATTTTCGAAAAGTAGAAGCAGAAACTTTGCAGACCATTTGTCAAAAAGAAAATCAAGTTGTTGCCACGGGAGGCGGGGCGGTATTAAATCTTCAAACTCAATTACTCATTCAGCAAAACGGCCCTGTTATCTGGTTGCAGGCTGATGCCGAAACAACGCTGAAACGTATTCAGAAAGATCAAGCTGCCGGCGCGATTCGCCCTGCTTTAACTGATCTCGATTTCCAGCAGGAAGTGGTCACCTTGCTGGAACAAAGAAAACCGATTTACCGAGACCTCAGCGACATACAGATTGATACCGTTGATGCAACACCCGAACAAATCGTAGAGCACGTTCTGCCACTTATCGAAATGTCTGACTGGGGAAGTTCATGATTCCTGATCCGACGATATACCTTGCAGTTTGCGTGGGACTTTTCCTGCTGGGGTTGTTTGCTGGGCGTTTTCTTAATCGTGCCATCCTGCGTATCCCTCAGCATTTCGATGTTGCTCCTGCCTGGAAATCTGTTTTTGCGAATGAAAAACGGCTTGGGAAATATCCGCAAACGCGATGGTATTATTGCCTGCCTGTTATTGGGACAGCTTCCATGACAGGACGATCTCCTTACAGTGGGCGTCGGATATTGGCGCGAGAGCCTTGGCTCGAATTGCTCAATGGTTGCCTGTTTGTGATGGCGTTTGTTTGCACGATTCCGCCGGAATTGTGGGGGGCGATGCAGGCCGATTGCTTGCGGACTCCGTTATGGGCCGGAGAAATTTACCGGTGGAATACGGTTTCCAATCTGTTTTTATGGAGCCGCTATTTCTACTTTCTTTTTCTGGTTGAAGCATTGTTTATCGCCACATTTATCGATTTCGATTTATGGATTATCCCCGATGGCGTCACGTTTCCTGCGATGGTCGTTGGCTTTGTTGGCCAAACTTTGGGCGTCGGTTATTTCCTGGCTCCGGTTTGGTTTCAAGATCCCAATTTGTTGCAATCACTTATACCGTTAATCCCCGTATTGGAATGGTGGCCGACCCAGAACTACTTTCCAGAATGGATTAAGTATCACCCATTCTTGCACTGCTTCTCAATCTCTGCTGTCGGCTTTCTCGTGGGAGGCGGGATTGTCTGGGCGGTGCGGATTATTGGAGGGCTCGTTCTCAGGCGGGAAGCAATGGGATTTGGCGATGTCATTTTGATGGCGATGATTGGTTCGTTCGTCGGTTGGCAAGCGGTCGTTGTTGCCTTCTTTCTTGCACCGGTGATCGCTTTGATTATTTTTGTTGTGATGCTGGTGGTGAATCTGTTTTCGAAGCAGGAGTTCACCTGGGCGATGCCTTATGGACCTTATCTTTCGCTTGCGACAATCATTGTTCTGTTTTGCTGGAAATATTTCTGGCCTGCGATAGATCGTATTTTCATGCCCGGACCGCTTTTGTTGGTCTTTGCTTTTGCGATGCTCATCATGCTCGCCTTTTCTCTGTTCGTTATTCAGGGACTCAAATGGCTCGTCGGAATTGATCCTTGGCCTGGAGACGATCTGACCTGGCGATCAGCCGACCAATTGCATCATTATTCCGGCGAAACGGTTGACCCAAATCACGGAAGCTGGAAACGATCTTCCTGGCCCGGAACAGAATCCGGTCGTGGCCAATTAAACGAACATCGCTGGCGAAATGATTGTCAATGAATTAAAAGATATCTTGGTACGTTATAACGCATTCTACGGGATAACAGTTATTACTCACTTAGTGATATAGATTCAATATAATCAAATGATACATATTATCGACTACGGAATGGGCAATTTGCGATCTGTTGCCAATGCGTTTGAGCATCTTGGGATCGATGCTGAAATCTGCCAATCTCCTGATGAAATTACTGATATCGAAAAGATGGTGCTGCCGGGTGTCGGCGCCTTTCGCGATGCGAAACAGCATCTTGAAGAGCAGGGGTTTATTGAACCAATTTTGAAACATATCAAAAATGACCGCCCTTTTCTCGGAATCTGCCTCGGCTTGCAATTGCTTTTTGATATCAGCTACGAAGATGGACAATACGAAGGCTTGAAATTGATTCCCGGTGAAGTGGTCAGATTTCAGGAACATGCCGGGCTGAAAATTCCGCACATGGGGTGGAATCAATTGACAGATATCGCAGAAGATAACCCGCTGCTCAAGGGAATTCCAGAATCGGCCTGGTTTTATTTTGTGCATAGTTATCATGTCGTGCCAACAGATGCCGATGTTATTGCAGCCAACACGCAGCATGGTCAAAGTGTTGTCGCGATGATCCGTAAAGGGAACATGTTCGCTTCGCAGTTTCATCCTGAAAAGAGTCAACAACACGGCTTACAATTACTGAAGAATTTTGCCGCATTAAAATAAAAAATTATTTTTCTTACTGGAGATAAACAATGGAACTGATTCCTGCGATCGATTTAAGGGCCGGGCGTTGCGTTCGGCTGCGTCAGGGAGATTACAATCAGGAAACAATTTTTAACGATGATCCTGTTGAAGTGGCCCGTGAATGGGCGAAGCAGGGCGCGACGCGAATTCACCTGGTCGATTTAGATGGTGCCCGAGCCGGCTCTGTTCAGAATGGGGACGTGATTCGCAAAATTGTTGAAGCGGTTGATGTCCCGTGTCAGCTTGGCGGGGGGCTTCGCGATACCGAAACGGTCATGCACATACTTAATGATGTTGGCGTGGAGCGGGCGATCATCGGAACGCAGGCGCTCAAGCAGCCTGACTGGTTCAGAGAAATTGTCCAGGAAGCTCCCGGGCGTGTCGCACTTGGGGTTGATGCAAAAGATTCGATGGTTGCAACGGCGGGTTGGCTCGAAGTTTCAAAAACATCAGCGATAGATTTGGCGGGTCAATTTGCGGGCTTGCCGGTTGCTGCGGTCATTTATACCAATATCGCTAACGATGGCATGATGCAAGGCGTGGATGAATCGACGATGCAGGACATGGCGAACCTGGCTGATCTCGGTTTACCCGTCATTGCATCGGGCGGGGTGACAACAACAAAAGATATCGAAAATCTGCTCGCGTTACAGCAGAAACATTCAGGAATTGTCGGAGCAATTATCGGTCGCGCACTGTATGAAGGAACGATCAAACTCAACGATGCCATTCAACTGGTTCAACAATGAATAATTGAGATTTCATTTCAAACGACCCTGCAACATCTTTTTTCCTCTCACGCAGAATGAACTGGAGCTTATCTCATGAAAAGACAATTTGATTATTTCGTGATTCTCTTTTTCGCTATATTTGCGATGTCGGTTGTTTTTTCTTATTCAACAACCAAACTGAAAGCCGCTGAGCAACCGCCCAATATCGTATTTATTATGGCTGATGATCTTGGCTATAACGAATTGGGGTGTTACGGTCAAAAATGGATCAAAACGCCTCACATCGACCGCATTGCCAAAGAAGGCATCCGGTTTACGGACTTCTATTCTGGCAATGCCGTTTGTGCGCCCGCTCGTTGTAATTTGTTAACGGGCAAGCATCCCGGTCATGCGTATATCCGCAACAACGGCGATCCGAATCATTTACAACATCTGAAAGAAAAGTTCGGCTGGGAATTCCCTGGCCAGTATCCGATTCCAGATTCTGAAATTACGATTGCGGAGATACTCAAACAGAAAAATTATGCCACTGCTGCGATCGGGAAATGGGGGCTGGGACATTTCGGTACAACCGGCGATCCGAACAAGCAGGGCTTTGATCTGTTTTATGGATTCAATTGCCAAAGACATGCACATAATCATTACCCAAAATTTCTCTGGAACAATCGCACCAAAGAACTCTTTCCCGGCAATGATCGTACTTTGAATGGCAAGACATATTCGCAGGATCGATTTACCGAGATGGCTCTCGATTTCATTCAGAAAAACCAAAAACGCCCCTTCTTTCTCTATCTTCCTTTCGCCATTCCGCATCTCTCCATTCAAACGCCTGAATCTTCATTGAAACAGTACAAGGGAATTATCCCCGAACAGGAACATAAACATCACGGCTATCTGAAACACCCTTATCCCCGCGCAGGCTATGCAGCAATGGTCAGCCACATGGATCGAGATGTCGGCAAGGTGATGGATCTGCTCAAAAAACTGGGGCTGGATGAAAACACAATCGTCTTTTTCACTTCCGATAACGGTCCAGCTTATAACCGTCTGGGAGGCTCTGATTCGATCTTCTTTGAATCGGCTGGACCGCTGCGGGGATTCAAGGGAAGTTTGTATGAGGGAGGAATTCGCGTGCCGATGATTGTCCGCTGGCCTGGAAAAATTCCCCCTTGTCAGACAACCGATCTCCTTTCCGCCAACTGGGATATTATGCCCACACTTGCAGAAATATCTGGAACAACCGCTCCCAAAAATATCGATGGGATCAGCCTGTTACCTACGTTGCTGGGACATCCTGAAAATCAGAAAAAACATGAACTCCTCTATTGGGAATTTGCCGCCTATGGTGGTCAACAAGCCGTACGAATGGGCGACTGGAAAGGTATTCGTCAGAAACTTCTCTTGCGAAAAAATCCACATTTGAATATCGAGCTTTACAACTTGAAGACAGATATCGGCGAAACGACCGATGTGGCACAGGAACACCCGGAAATAGTCGAAAAGATAAAGAGGATTATGATTGAACAACACGTCAACTCGAAACTCTTTAAGTTTCCCGTGCTTGACGAACAGAAGTTTTAGGTGAATAAAAAAACGCCCGGCTGGTAACCGGGCGTTTTCTATTTTTATAAGAGGATTAAAATCTATTCGCTCCCCTGCTTTTTTTCGATGGTGAGTATTGTCCCTCTTTCCGAATACTCAATGAGATCCATAAACGCCTTCATCAGCATGATCCCACGACCACAGGGACGCTCAAGGTTTTCCAGGGCGGTTGGGTCAGGGACATCGCAGAGATCGAAGCCTGGACCTTGATCCTTAATGACAACACGGACTTTTTCAGAGCTGATTGCCCACCGGATTTGAACAACCTTATTTTGGTCCATTCGGTTCCCGTGTTTAATCGCGTTGATGATTCCCTCTTCCAATGCGAGACGAGTACTGAAAATGTCTCGTTCAGTGAATTTGTACTTCTCCATAAGCGCAATAATCCGCTCCTGAACTTCCTGCCCCCTGGCAGTATCGCTCGGAATTATTTCGTCGAACAGTTCGTCAAATTCTTCGGCTGAGATCATTGTCGCCCGAGTTGATTCTGGCTTATTTGACATAGAAAGGAATTACCGACCGGCCCGCAATGAAATGTGAGTTAAATGGTCTGGTGAATTGACTACAGTTATGCAAACAAAAAGAGTTTCAGAAACCCTGCAAAGCTTCTTCCTGAGTATCTTTAATATCAAACAGTTTGTTCAATTTGGTAATCGCGAACACTTCGTAGATATCTTTACGGATCGAGCAAAGACGAAGCTTTCCGGAACTTGCCTTTACTTTCTTATCCATCGTAATCAATTTCCCCAGTGCTGCACTGGAAAGGTATTCTACGCTTGAAAAATCCAAAATTACTCGCTTGCGACCATCTTCTTCCACAAGAGCGAATAACTGACTCCCAATTTGCTGAATGTTATTTTCATCCAGAATCTTTTTATCCACAAAAGTGGCAATGGTGACATCACCGACCTCTTCCACATCAATACGTCGGCCCGCAGCCATATTACTACCCCAATTTCTCTAACAGAATTACTCACGCACTTTTTCAGGCATGAAATGAACGCGAAAAACAGATTTGTACGAATTCATTTCGCACAAACCCCCTCGTCTAAGATAATATTTAGTTTACTGGAACAAGTTGAACAAGTGAACTAAAAGAGACATAAAATTATTCCTCATTATACAAACCTCATTTTCCCACCAAGAATACAAGAATGGTACTTCCCGAAAGAGAAATTAAAACTTGCACAAAAAAGATCAAATTGAGAATGCCCTGCTTTCTCAATCGTTAGACTCCAACTTTGAATAAAGCAGAGCTTATCAATCAACATATCTTGAACGACATTCCATAGATTGTCAACCAGTTCGCAAAAAACAGCCCTGTTTGTTACAGAAATCTAAAGAAAAAGGCTGCAAATACAACGTAACCGAAAATTCTTATCAAACTCCTTTGCCTCATTAAGAACTAATGAAATTAGTAAACCAGTTAAAATTACGAGAGGTTACATAAGTTGCGATCCTTACTGAAGCAAAGCGATTAGTTCTGGAATTATTCTCTCTTGTAAGGTCTTTGCGTCTTCAAAAATAAACCATCGGTTCGTTGGAACTTGAAGAAACGCGCGTCGGTATCGAACTAAATTGGCCGATTCTCCTGTTGTATTTCTGATACAAATGCCGACAATCTGCTCAGGGTACTTCCTCGCGATTTTTCCATACATTTCAGGATCTTTTTCGCCGCAGTCTCCAAAAAGCAAAAAACGACGCTGCGGGTATTGTGAAAGTAATGACTCAATCACCTTCCGCTTTTTTTTGTGTGTCGGGAATATTTTCTTTAAGAATGTGATATCTTTCAACTCAAACTTACGAAGATGAATCGAGCCTTCTGGGAATTTGTGAGCAGCCAGAAAACCTGAAATCGGATGATACAACTGCCAGGGAGTCGCAGAGATATAATGAAACGAAGTTTCAGGTGTTGCCAGCTCGGAAAAAAGTTCAGGCATTCCATCGATTGACTGGTACGGTCTGAGAAAAGAGTTCTGCAGCATTTCCTGCTTGTTGCTAACATTGGTAAATTTAATCGTATCATCGATATCAGAAATGACAGACAAACCGCGGTCGCCAATTAAGTGGATATCGCCACAAACCTGCATCTGATCATTATCTCGCCGGGCAGTGATTGTTGTCTTGAGCGAACCGTGCGCGGTGCGACTTGCCGTTTCAGGCACCCGTTCAAGTTGCAGGTCTAAAATACCACGAAAGTGACCGTTGCTTTTACTTCTTTGAAAAATAAAAGAACCTTGAGAATGTGATATCTCGATAGAAACTTTCTTGCGGCTTCTAACAACAAACCCCCAGGACCGTTCTCTGAAATAAGGAGGATCTTCAACATCGCGGGGCAACTTCAAAGCACGGCGTAGTAACCCCGCCGTGGCTCGTTGGAAGTTGGTATCTTGCTCGGCATCAAAACACCATCCGTGCACGTTCGCAATCCACGAATTTAATTCCTGGTCGCGGTAGGCAACTGTTGGAAAAAGAACAAGATGTTTCCCGTCTTCAAGCACCGTAACTCCTGTTTTATTAACAAATAAGGGCAACTATTCAGCTTTGGGGTAGGGTCCGCTATTGCGGACCACGATGGGAGGTGGATCCCCCTATTTCTGCGGTGGTCCGCAATAGCGGACCCTACAAACAACCTCAATTTCTGCAGAAACTAAACATTGCTGAAATAGTTACTAAAATACTAAACATCACATAATGCAACCGCTTCCTGCAAACCGGTTAATGCGTCTCGTGTCGGAATGTATTCCTGCCCGACGTATCCCTGATACTTCACTTCGAGAAGGGCTCGCATGATCGCAGGGTAGCTGATCTCTTGATTCTCATCCAACTCGGCCCGACCAGGATTTCCCGCGGTATGAATGTGACCGATATATTCGTGATGCTGCTTGATTCGCCGAATGACATCGCCATCCATAATTTGAACGTGATAAATATCGAACAGCAACTTCATACGCGGCGAACCGACCCGTTTGATGATCTCGATACAGTATTCGGTATGATCCCCCTGATACCCCGGATGCCCTTTCATGGGGTGCGAACTATCCCGCGTATTGAGCATTTCCAGGCAGAGGTCCACCTTCTTTTTTTCTGCTAACGGCATCAGTTCTTTGAAAAACTTAACGCAGTTATCAGCTCCCTGCTCATCAGAAATATCGCCAGCCATTCCGGTGAAGGTGATCACAGAAGGACAGCCAAAATCGGCAGCTTGATTAATGCGAGTTGTCAGCTTTTCACGAACGGCCTCCCAATTTGCAGGATTATTCGGGCCTTCCCGGAATCCATGGCTTCCTGCTATCGCACACGTCAGACCATGTTTTTTTAAGACGGGCCAGTGCTTCGGGTCAATCAATTCAATACTGGGAACTCCCAGTTTGACAGCCAGCTTTGCCATCTCTTCAACAGACCAGAATTTCTTGTAGCACCAATGAACAAGAGATTGTTTGATGCGGCCCTTTCGTTTGGACGATGCTGCTTTCTTGTCGGCTCCTTGAATATTCTTTACTGCAAGTAGACCAGCTGAGGCTGCCAATGTCCCTTGCATCATACGTCGGCGGGTTGAGTAGCTTGTTGGTTCGGAACTCATTTCTTACTCTCCAGTATTAAAAAGACGGGAGCGTGCGCGGCCCCTCATTCAATTTTGTTAATGACACTAATAACATACACTATTCTCGAATTGATTTCAGGATAACTTCCCGAAATCAGACTGTCGAGTAAAATATCGGCTTCTTCTCGCTGAAAGCTCTCAAGGAAAATTATGTCCGTTTCTGAAATCGATCTTCGTAGCGACACCTTTACCAAGCCAACTCTCGCCATGAGGCAGGCAATGTGCGAAGCCGAAGTCGGTGATGATACTGTTTCGGAAGATCCAACGGTTAACAGACTTGAACAGCTTTGTTGTGATCTACTCGCAAAACCAGCCGCGATGTTCTGCTGTACCGGCACGCAATCGAATCAAACTGCGATCTGGGCGCATTGCAAAACGGGAGATGAACTTCTGATCGAACAACAAGGGCACATTGCCAATTACGAAGTCGGAGCCCCGGCTGCTCTTTCGGGAGTGACCGTTCGTACTGTCGCGGGAAATCATGGAATGTTAGAATTGAATGACCTGGTTGATTCACTTCGTCCAAGTAAGCAATTTTTCTCGCCCACACGGCTTCTTTGTCTGGAAAACACGACAAACATCGGCGGCGGGAAGGCGTATCCTTTGGAGCAGATTGAAAGAGTAACGAATTGGGCAAGAGAAAATGGATTACGAAATCATCTGGATGGCGCCCGTCTTTTCAATGCTTGTATTGCAAAAGGCTATTCTGCC
>JAJRTM010000007.1 GCA_024278285.1 Planctomycetota bacterium | reverse complement strand
TCCTTATGTTTTCGAAGGGGATGTCCAAACGCCTGTGCTTAAATATGGGCCACGCCTAGAGGAAGAGAAGCGAGTCGCAGAAGCACTGTACGGTCCGGGAGGGCATAAGGAGATGATCATTGAAATTCGTGCAGATTCCGAAACTCCAACAGGTCTGGTACAGGAATTAATCAAGTTGGCTCAGGAAGCAGGATTTGAAAAGTTTTCTCTGCGAGCCAAGCAATTGATAAGATAGCAGCAAGGTTTTTCAATTATGAAAATACGTAAATCAAGAGTCTCTGCAACAAAAATCGAAGCCCAGATGGCGCCGATGATTGATGTTGTTTTTCAATTGTTAATCTTCTTCATGTTGACATTGAAGATTATTCCGGTTGAAGGCGATTTCAACATCAACATGCCGATTGGGCAGCAGGCGACTGAAAGCCCGGATATTACGCCTCCGCCGATTAAGGTTCGATTGATTGCCAACGAGGATGGTTCGCTTTCGGGAGTGCAGATGAATCAAAGACAACTCGGCAACGATGGCCTGGCTTTTGACCGGCTCAATGCGGAAATCGGTAATCTGGTCGGTCGGCGGGACAATCCTTTCGCTGATGAGCTGGAAGTAGAAATTGATGCCGACTACAACCTGCATTATCGGTTTGTTATTTCTGCTGTGTCTGCCTATACGGGATATGTATCTCCGCAAAGCGGACAGGTGATTCGCTACGTCGAAAAAGTAAAGTTCGCCCCGCCCAGACGCCCCGAAGGTTAAGAAGGTTTTCAAATTGATTTTTGTTCTCGATAATTACGATTCCTTTACCTACAACCTTGTGCAAAGGTTAGGGGAAATTGATCCTGCTCTCGAAATTGTCGTCGCGAGAAACGATCAAATCACGCTGAAGGAAATTGCAGAGCTTGACCCCGAGCGAATTATCATTTCTCCTGGTCCGTGTACCCCGAAAGAAGCGGGCTTGTCTTGTGAAGTGATTCGCAAATTCGGTCCGGAAAAACCGCTACTTGGTGTTTGCCTGGGGCATCAATCGATTGCCGATGTTTACGGTGCGAAAGTCGTCCGGGCAGATCGCCTCATGCACGGCAAAGTCTCTTCTGTGCGGCACGATGAACAAGGCTTATTCAAAGGCATTGAAAATCCTGCGATCGCAACGCGGTATCATAGTTTAATCGTACCGGAAGAATCGCTGCCCGATTGCCTGATTCCCACCGCCTGGTCTGCCGATGAAGACCACCCGGCTGAACTGATGGGATTAAAACACCGCGACTTCCCCATCTACGGCGTTCAGTTTCACCCGGAAAGTTTTCTGACCGAAGCCGGAATCAAATTGCTGGAAAATTTTCTCACCGTGTAATGTGAGTGACTTGGTAGCAATAATTTCACTGTTGTGATTTCCCGTTATGTGCCACGGTTCAGTGAGCCGTGCGAATGAAAAATCAAGTGAGTGCTATGCTTTGCGCTTATTTCAACTGCAACACATCACGGCTCACAGAGCCGTGGCACACAAACTCATCTCCCCTCCCCTAGTGTTACCCAAACCCACTGCATTGTGCAGATTGACGCTCTGAAATAGGAATTGCGTTCATTCCCACCTTTGGCGTATTCTTCGCGTTTACAACATCTTCTAAGACTAAACTTCAAACACGTGGCAAAACCACGAGGGAGAGGGATGTGCGAAATGCGATTTAATACACAAGTTCGAGCTCTCATCATATTCTGCATGACCGTGGGTTTAACCCCATTATTCTCAGAAAGTGCTGAAGCTGATCCGGTATTGAAATACCGCTACAAGTCTGGGCAGCGGTTGCAGTATGAATTAAAGCAGACACTGACCACCAAAACAGAATTTTCCGGTCAGGAAGGTGGAAATGTGATTACCCAGCATTTGGACTTATCAACCGTTGTTGAAAAAGTCTTGCCCGATGGTTCTGCACGTGTGAAGAAATCGATTGATCGTATTCGTCTCAAGGCAACCCAGCCAGGTGGTAGGCAAGAACTCGAATACGATTCAGCAAGTGAGAACGAAGCGACAGGGCAGTTTGCAATGATCGTGAAAACGATGTCGATGCTTGTTGGTCAAGAGATAGAAATGACTGTTTCGCCGCAGGGGGAGTCACGCGATGTTGTTATCCCGCAGTCTCTCATCAAAAGATTTTCAACCCCGGCTGCTCAAATGGGAGGAATCAATTCTTCCGAAGGGGTGACTAAAATGATGTCTCAGGGGAACGTTATCTTTCCGGAAAAGCCTCTCTCTATTGGTGAAAAATGGAAGCGGGAATTAACAACAGAACTACCATTCGGCTTGATGAAATCGCTGGTTGTGTTTACTTATTCAGGAGAAACAAAAGAGGGATTGCATCGTATTGATGCGATCACAACAATCAGTATCGAGCCGAAAGAGGATCTTCCTTTTCAAATTAAAATGACCGAATCCCAGGGGCGAGGCGTTTACATGTTCGACGCCAAACGCGGCCTCATTCTTGCCAGCGGATTAAAGCAGGTGATGAACATGGAAATTCAGGCGGCTGGCCAAAACACAAAACAGTCCGTCACAACAGACATTTCCATGAGATTAGTCAACGCAGAAGCTAGGGTTTCTTTACGGTAATCAACCTTGATGTTGGCTTGTCGCGGTTCGATTAGCCAATTCCAAGAAAACAAACTCCAGCCAGTACGCCACCGATCACTGGGCCGACAACGGGGATCCAGGCGTAGCCCCAGTCGCTATCACGTTTGGCGGGGATCGGCAGAAGAAAGTGCATGATTCTGGGGCCCAGGTCACGGGCAGGGTTAATGGCGTAACCGGTCGTGCCTCCCAGAGAAAGACCAATTGCAAGGACCAATAACGCGACCGGCAACGCATCAACTGCCCCCAATTCCACTTCCGGGGCAGCAATGTGCATCACAGCGTAAACGAGAACAAAGGTGCCAACGATTTCAGAAATTAAATTTGAAACAGACTGACGAATTGCCGGGCCGGTACAAAATACGGCCAGTTTCAAATCGGCATTTTCGGTCACCTTGAAATGATCTTTATAGACCAGCCAAACCAGAAAAGCCCCCGCTGCAGCTCCTGTAAATTGTGCAGCCAGGTAACCAGGGACATCTGCCAGGGGAAATGTTCCTCTTGTCGCCATGCCTAATGTCACTGCCGGGTTGATGTGCGCTCCACTGATTGCAGCAACGCAAAAGACGGCGACAAATACAGCCATCCCCCAGCCAAAAGTGATCACAATCCAGCCGGAATTTTCACCCTTTGTTCCCTTCAGCACGACATTGGCAACAACGCCATCGCCTAGCAGTACAAGAAGCATCGTTCCAATAAATTCTGCAACATAAGGCGACATGGACAAATATCTTTCGGGCTGCAAGTCAATCCAGGCTGTAAATCAATCAAAAAGGAAGAAAACTCAAACAGCCCAAGGTTACTGAAAGCTGGAAAACAATTCCATCAAAGTCCCCTTATTTTTCCTGATGTGGTGGATAAACAAATGTTGATTCGCCAAGACAATCCAGAAAGCCGCGAACTGGACCACCCTGTCTGTATTCGTTGTATCTTCGAATGAATTATAGCGCAAAGTGGACTCACGAATGGATTATGCGTAGCATAAGGGAACCTCTATTTATTCAATAATCTTCTATAGAAACGGAGGGTGGACATTTTTGTCTGCCTACAACAGAGCATGCTCTTACGTGACAGACAGGAATGTCTGTGCTCCGCTTGAATTAATAGAGGTTCCCATAAGTTGGTAGAGTTCGATTAATAATGCTTTGATTTGTATAGATACGAATTAGAGCTTCCCTTGTTTTATCATTAACAAAAGGCCCCCCATGAAGAATTACTTAAAGCTTATCTTGCTAATTGCTGTTGTCGTATTGCCAGCGTTTTCCAGCCGATCACGGGCAGAAGAAGATGCGACAAAAAAAGAGGCAGCGGTCGAGTTGCTGACGATTGGTTCCAAGGCTCCGGTTTTAGATATCGAAAACTGGATTTCTGATGGAAATGGTCAATTCAAAAAAGTGACCACATTTGAAAAAGGAAAGGTTTATGTTGTTGAATTCTGGGCAACGTGGTGCGCACCTTGCGTCGCCAGCATGCCCCATCTCAGCGAAACTCAACAGCGGTATGCTGACAAAGGGGTGCAGTTAATTAGTGTGAGTGGCGAGGAACTTGAAACTGTTGAAAAGTTTCTTCTGGGAGAAGTGCGTGGGGGAAAACCGGGGCAGACCTATGCAGAACTGACAAGTAACTATTGCCTGACCTGCGATCCTGATCAATCGACATCCAAAGATTACATGAAAGCGGCTGGACAAAGCGGAATTCCGTGTGCTTTTCTGATTGGTAAGACTGGTTTGATTGAATGGATCGGTCATCCGATGGGAATGGATGAGGCACTTAAACAAGTCGTCGATAATTCCTGGGACCGGGAAGCGTTCGCAACACTCTTCAAGCAGGAACAGATGTTCGAGAGTGTCATCCAGCCACAGGTGCTGGCAGCGTATCGGGGTGGGGATCTTGAAAAAGCAGTCGAAATTCTCGACAACGCCCTCACCACATTAACTGATAAAGATCTTGTTGAGCAGGCAACATCGATGCGGCGAGCAATCATTCTACTCGCAGGTGGTGATAAAGCTGTTAAGGAAGTTGCTCAGTTTGTCGAAAAGAACAAGCAGGACAATGCTGCACTGGATAAAATGGGAAGAATGATTTTCATGATGGCTGCTAGCTCTCAGATTAAAGGAGAGGTTGTCAAAGCAGGAATCGAATTAGCTAAACAGACACAGAAAAACGATCCAGAATCTGCTGATTCTCTGGAATTGCTTTCTCATCTGTTTTATATCAATGGTAATCTTGATCAAGCGATTGATACACAAAAAAAAGCAGTCGCATTGTTCACGAAAAACAAAAAAGAAGTTCCTAAAGGAGTCAGCAGTTTCCTTGAGGAATTACTGACAGAAAAGAAAGAAATGGCAGGCAGTAAGAAAGCACCAGAAAAAAAAGAGAAAGCAAATCCTTAATTTCGCAGAGTTGTGTCCAATAGATTCTGCACAATGTCAGATAATTCGTTTAACGGCAAGCCGAAGGCGACTGCGTAAACAGGCCTGCCATTAAACAAGAGTTCCCAAATTACTGTCTACCTTCCATTAAACATCAAATGTGCCATGATGGTCCATGTACGGTCTCGCGGGGAAGAATCAGAAGCTGACGTCACTTGGCATGGTACTTGAGACAATTGATATTATTCCGTTTAACACTGCACTTTAGGGGATTATAGATTGAGAGTGATGAGGGTGTCAAAGAGGGTGCGGATATTTTGGGTTTCTGGGGTGTTGGGCAGAGGAGCGATAAATTGTTGGTGCAGCATTTTTCGAGTGATAAAGCGTTTTCGGTCCGCATGAGACGGGCGGCGATTCGGATTGTCCCAGGGGCGATGGCCGCGGTCGGTCAGCTCCGATTTTTCGACGTCCCAGCAGATCAATTCGACCAGCGTGTACAGCCAGCCGTTC
>JAJRTM010000929.1 GCA_024278285.1 Planctomycetota bacterium | reverse complement strand
GTCACGGATGGAAGCAGGCTGGCCAACACTGGAAACGAAACCGTATCTCGAAACGAAATCGGTCCGGTTGTATCAAGGGGATTGTTTGGAACTGTTGAATCAAATGCGAAGCGGCGATCCGGGCAAGGATGATCAGTTCGATGCGATGGTTACCGATCCGCACTGTCGATCCGGTGGTTGCGGGTTCGAGTCCCGTCGGGGTCGCTTTTTCTGTCGGCTTATGATGACAGAATCTATTTTGTGGCATCAGTATCAAAAAACCCCTGTTCCCACAGGGGGTTTTGCATTAGACCCCTGCTTTTTGTTCTCTCAGGCGTCTGTTTGGGGGGGGAGGGAATCCTCTCTGGGAATCTCAAATTATCCTCTCCTCCCGATAACATTTAAGCATGGAGAATAGGCATTTCTGTATGTCTATGATAGAATATGCACAAGCATTGATGGATCGTTGCAACGAAAAAGAAGTAGCTGGGCCTTCATTCGTTCCATGCTGCTAACGATTGGTTTCTTTGCGACTTGTGCAAATTTCTAAGATTCAATTTTGGTTACGGCTGTCAAAACAAACCAGCCGTGCTGGGATTCTGTCGCGTCCGTACTTTTGAAAGTATTGCTTTCCCATGAGAAAAATGTTGCAATTTATTCCTTTGGTTGCTCTCTCACTTTGTTGCCTTTCTTTGCATGTTCAGGCGAATTCTTTTCCGCTGGATGGAAAACGGATTCTGTTTATTGGTGACTCAATTACCCATGCAGGTCAGTATGTCTATTTGATCGAGACGGAATTACGTTTACAGGATGTGCAGCCGATGCCTGAAATTTTCAATATCGGCCTGGGAAGTGAAACGTGCAGCGGACTTTCTGAACCGGATCACCCTTTTCCGCGACCCGATGTGAATGAACGACTTCAGCGGGCGCTTACGAAAATCAAGCCGGATGTCGTCATCGCCTGTTACGGCATGAACGATGGCATTTATTATCCGTTCAGTAAAGAAAGATTTCAGGCGTATCAGGATGGTGTGAATAAAGTGATCGCGACTGTTCACGGTTCGGGGGCAAAATTGATCCTGCTGACTCCACCACCTTTTGATCCCGTTCCGCTCAAAGGAAAAGGGAAGCTTTTGCCAGAGGGCAAAAAGAAATACGCCTACTTTGAAATGTACGAGAACTACGACACTGTCCTCAAACGATACGGTCAGTGGATCATGCAGCAAAAAGACCGAGTGGAAATGGTCATTAACATTCATGCCCCGATCACTGCGTTTGTGAAAGAGAAACGGAAAAAGAACCCGACATTTACTATTTCCCCTGATGGCATTCACCCCAACAGCGAGGGGCATCGCATCATAGCGGAAACAATTCTCAAAGCGTGGGGTATCGAATCATTCGCACCAGTCCGCCCAGAGTTGCAAAAACTGATGACTCAGCGAGGACGCATTCTGCACGACGCCTGGCTCAAAGATGTCGGCCACAAACATCCGCGAGTCAAGGGGGGACTCCCCTTAAACAAAGCGATTGCGAAAGTGAAAGAACTGGAAGAGAAAATTGAACCGCTCGTTAAGCAAGCTCAAAAACCTGTTACCTCAAAACATCAATCAACCGGTGGAACGGTCTATCAAATTCATTACCCGGCTGTTGCCCAGGAAGGTGAATTAAAACTTTCGGTCGATTATTATTTATGGGTACCGGCAGGTGTCAAAAAACTTCGCGGCATCGTCGTGCATCAACATGGATGCGGCCCCGGTTCTTCCACCAGCGGACAAACCGCAGCAGACGATTTGCATTGGCAGGCGTTAGCCAAGAAATGGGATTGCGCTTTGATGGGGTCTTCTTACGAACCGAAGAAGGGAGTCAATTGTAGATTGTGGTGCGATGCCCGAAACGGTTCTGACAAGCGGTTTCTGCAATCACTCGATTACTTCGCCAAGGCAACCAGTCACGCAGAAATCCCAACCGTTCCCTGGTGCATCTGGGGACATTCGGGAGGCGGGTTTTGGGCCAGTTTAATGCAGACTTTACACCCCGAACGAATCGTTGCAATCTGGTTGCAATCGGGAACGGCGTTCGGTTACTGGACGAAAGGAGATATCGAAACACCTGAAATATCTGCAGCAGCTTATCAAGTTCCTGTGATGGGAAATCCCGGCTTGAAAGAAAAAGGGCATCCGCGATTTCGCTCCGCCTGGGATGGAACCGTTGCGATGCGGAAAGCGTATCTCGAAAAAGGATCCCCGTTTTTTGAGTTTGCCCCGGACCCCAGAACTGCACACGAGTGTGGCGATTCGCGTTACCTTGCGATTCCATTCTTCGATTTCTGGCTTGCCCATCGTTTGCCTGAAGATGCCAATTCGATACAACTACAACCAACGAAAAATGCGATTGCAGATTGGGATAAACAGATGAAATCGAAGCTCGAAGAATTCATCAAAACCGGCTCCGTCAGCGACACCACGCCTCCACCTGCTCCGAAAAGTCTGCAAGTGAAACGGCTCGAAGATGGAACCGTGCAAGTAACCTGGACCGCCCGAGCAGATTTTGAAAGCGGCATTCGGGCTTTTATTATCGAACGCAACGGCAAGCAAATCGCACAGGTTCCCGAAAAACCAAAGAACCATTTCGGTCGCCCGCTGTTTCAGGGAATGACGTATTCCGACTCCCCCACAAAGCCGCTGCCGAGTATGAGTTTTCTTGATAAAACAGCACCAAAAGGAAAACTGCCGGTTTATCGAATTCGTGCTGTTAACAGTGTTGAACTTGTTTCTCCAGTATCGAAATAGAGCAAATTAACACGCTCCTATTGCTATTCGAGGTGGCAGGACTTTAGACTATTGGGTACATTGCTATACGTGCAGTTCTTTTAACTTTCCAGAAGCCTTCAGATATTACAGCATGCCATGTCGTCTTTCTGCCTGTTATTCTGGAATACTCAAGGTGATTTTGCCCCAGAAACTCTGGCGAGGTTGGTTAAGAGTAAGAATGTAGATTTCATTTGCCTGGCTGAAAGCAAACTGAACCCTGATGATATGACCAAGGTCTTGAAGTCCAATGATTCCGCAGACTTTCTTTCTCCAAATACTCTTACTCCAAAAATTCAAATTTATCATCGCGATGATTTGGAAACTTCTGTAAGATATGGTGATATCAGTGGTCGGCTTTCGATGACCAATGTCACCTTTGATCAAGTGGAGTTTCTGATTGCGAGTGTGCATCTTGTTGATAAACACAACTTCGGAGAATCGGATCAGTTGGCACAGTCAATAGAAATTGCTGGTACAATTCGTGATCGTGAAATAGAATACCAAAACGACTACACGATATTGTGTGGTGACTTCAACATGAACCCGTTTGATGATGGTGTAGTTGCAGCAAATGGATTTCACGCCATTTCTGACCGAAACATTGTGGTAAACAGGAAGGGGACACGAACGATTCAAAAAAAAGAATACCCCTTCTTTTATAACCCGATGTGGAACTTTTTTGGAGATGAAACATCTGGTCCTCCGGGAACATTTTACTACCGAAAGACAGCTCAAATTTCGCATGATTGGCATATGTTTGATCAAGTAATGTTGAGAAAAAACTGCTTGCCTTATTATTCCCATGTTGAAATTGTGACTGAATTTGATGGAATACATCTCAAAAATAGTTTAGGCCGGCCTGATAAAAAGAATTATTCTGACCACTTCCCCATACTCCTCCACTTGGAGTCCATAAAATGAGTACAAGCGAAACAGATCTTTGGCCAAGCGATATCACTTCACAGGAATACCTGGAACCGAAGGAGATCTTGCAGCATCAGGCTGAACTCCTCTCCGAGCGAATGAACGGAAAAGTTCGCGGCGAAATCGAAGAAATGGTTATTGAACTGGACCAAGAACCAGAGCAGTCGAGAATTGTTCTTAATTTTTATGTTGTTGCCGCCAACGATTCACTGAAAGTAAAAATTCTAGAAGTCACTCACCGAAAAGAGCATCCATACCCAGCAGCCATTACTTCTCATGAAAAACTGCCTGATTACTTACGGAAGAGGTACTATAAACTGGGTATCAGTGAAGAATTTGTTTTAGGATCGACTGCGATGAGTGCAGCAAGAGACATGAATGGGGAGTGGATTGAAAACGATGGTGTCTGCTCCACACCCAAGGAATTCCTCAAAAAACTTAAAATAACGCTAGGAACGCCGGAAGTAAAATCAGCCGTGATGTCTGTTCTTGCTGCCGCCAGTAAATAGAGACCGAGGTTCTAAATCTGACACTCATAGAGAACAGGAACCGCATTTCACTAAGCATTGACCAAACAATTACTGTCACTTCTGTGTTCGTTTTTGTAGGAACTGTGCTTGCACCCATCTTCGCGTGCCGGATTGCGTTCCCTAGCAGAAAAGAGTTGGAACAGTTATGACCTAGCGATAGATTCACGAAAATCGAGACCACATTTGATGGGTGCAAGCACACCATCCTACGGCTCATAGACACGACTGTAATTGTTTGACCGATGCTAAGTGGCAATCTGATTGAACTTGTCAGAGAAGAAGCCGGTCGGAACTCAGTCAGCTTGTCATTATGGCTTCACGTCCAGCCGAGGGTATTTGATATTTTATTGGCGTGTTGGATGAATATTTTAGCGAATGATTTTTCTTGCGAAGCAGCAATACGAAATGCGGGGCCGCCGAGCATTAAGGCAGCACTGACTCTTCCGGGTTCTTTTAATATCGGGACAGCGAGCAAGAACTTTTCAGTGTCTCTCGCGGTTGCATAACCCTGTTTTCGTATCTTGATCAGTTCACGACGAAATGAATCTGTCGTCGGTAATCCTTTGCGTTGCGAGCGTCTGGCGACAGAAAGTGCATCAAGTACATTTGCTTCATCATGATGCGCAAGAATCGCTTTGCCTGCCACATGATTCCACGGCGAAACACGTGTACCAACCCGTTCGCCCAATCGAATATCCTGCGTCGAAACGCGATCATACAAATACGCAACTTCTCCTTGGTCGTAATGGACTGCAAAAACTGTTTCCCCGGTTTCGCGGGCAAGAGCATCGACATGCGGAATGATCGTATCACGAAAAGGCATCCGCTCTTGAATGACATGCCCCAATTCAAAAAGCCTTAACCCGATATCGTAGCGACCATCTTCCATCACGCGCACATAGCCTCGCGAGCGGAAGGTAATCAGAATACGAGAGACAGCACTTTTATCCATTTTCAACTGGCGAGCCAACTCCAAAACACCAATCGGAGCCAACTCCCCCAATGCGTCCAGAACATCTATTGCCTTAACTAAAGTCCCCAGGGGTTGCGACACGATGCTCTCCAGTGTAAGGTTTATAGTAAGATGATTGTCTCATTATATGAGACAAGGGCCGGGATCGCAAGCAGCAATGTTAATGAGTAAATCTCCAGGTGCTTAACTCTAATAAAGAGGAAACCGAAAATGAGAAATGACAATCAAATTCTGAATGATTACCAGAACGATGGCGTTGTGCGCATTCGCAATTTCTTTTCTCAGGAAACTGTTGCTGAAATTCGTAATGAACTGGAACGATATATTCGCGAAGATTTGTCATCAAAACCGGATGATGCCCGCACGTTGGAAGCGGATGGCAAAACGATCCGCAATCTTTGGCGACTTAATTTGCACAATCCCTATTTTGAAGAACTTGGTCAACGGCCAGAATTTATGTCTCTGATTGCGAAGCTGGTTAAGGGAGAACCTCTCCTGAAGGGTGTAGAAACATTCAATAAGCCGGCTCGTATTGGGTCCGGGGTGCCGCCTCATCAGGATAATGCTTATTTTTGTCAAGTGCCTCCCGACATGCTCACGTTATGGGTCGCGATTGATCCGGTCACAAAAGAAAATGGAGCAGTCCACTTCATCAAGGGATCTCATCAGCAAGGGATGTTGCCGACGAAGCCATCAGGTGTTGCTGGCAATTCGATTGGTTTGGCAGAAGTGCCCGATGTGCCTAAATCGAAACAGTTTTGTGCCACACTCAACCCCGGCGATGCAACGATTCATCACTGCGAAGTGATTCACGAATCTGGTCCCAACCAGACAGATCAATCGCGTCTCGGCTTACTTTTTGTCTACCGCGGAACTCACACACAAACCGATCCACAATTAAAAGCGACCTATACCGAAGCAGTTACCGCCACACCGCCGGCGTAGATTGGCAGGC
>JAJRTM010000928.1 GCA_024278285.1 Planctomycetota bacterium | reverse complement strand
TTGGGAAATGAACGGTTACCGTAACATCTTAACAGTCACTTTGGAATAAATCTTGCTATTCTGACCCGAAAACTGAATCGTTGTACGCATAAGCCTTGAACAGTTCAGCAAATTTTGTGATTCTGCCAGATCGAACCTTCAGAATTAGATTTTAGAAAAACAAATCGAAAGTTAATAAAACAATGGCCCGTCAATTTATCAATGAAATTTCCGATGGAGAACCGGTCGAGGAAATCTTTGTTCTCGCTGACAAACAAATTCGAGCCAACCGCAATGGCGATGGCTACCTGCTGGCCGATTTACGTGACAAAACCGGTTCGCTGCACGGTTTGCTGTGGAATGTGAATGAAGAACTCCTTTCTCACATCAATGCCGGTGATTATGTGAAGGTGAAGGGAAAGGCCCAACTCTACAATGGCAACATGCAGCTCATTATGACACGCATCGATATGGTCGATTCCAGCGATCTCGATCCAGAAGATTTTCAGGCCGGAACAAATCAGGATGTCGAAAAGCTATTTGAAAAATTGCAAGGTTTTCTGCAAGACATTTCAGACCCGTCCCTTCGTCAACTGATGCAAATTTATCTTGCTGATGAAACGCTGGTAGAAAATTTGCGAACCGCCCCGGCTGGCATCAAGGCGCATCATGCGTATCTGGGTGGACTGATTGAACATATCGTGAACTTACTTGAAGCAGCTTCACGGATCGTCGATTTGTATCCGTCGATCAATCCCGATTTATTAACCGCAGGCATTTTCCTGCACGATCTGGGCAAGGTTCGCGAACTTGGCTACGAAAGCACTTTTGTTTACACCGATGAAGGCCAGTTGATTGGTCACTTAATTATCGGTATTGAAATGCTCAACGAAAAGATTCAACAACTGACGCAGCAGGGCGACCAGATCGATGAAGAAACGGTGCTTCGGTTAAAGCACATGATCGCCTCGCACCACGGCAGCTACGAATTCGGCAGCCCCAAACTCCCGATGACCCCCGAAGCGATCGCGCTGCATCATCTCGATAATCTCGATGCAAAAGTAAATGAATACGCAGCCATCATCGAAGCAGACCCCAACAAAAAATCTCACTGGACCCCCTTTAATCCAAGATCGAATCGAAAATTATTCAAAGGGATTTCAGAAGAGTAGGCCAAAATGAATACGACTAAATCTTGCACCGTTATTCCAAACCACATCAAAATTCACGATACATTCGCGGAAGCTTTTGGGGTAACGGGGACGCGTTTAATCATCACTGCGATTTCTGCTAAGTGGGCGAAAATTGCTGCTCAGGAATTGACCGGGTACGGGACCAGTGTGATTGCCTGTGATGCCGAGGCTGCCATCGAACAAATTCTTTCGGAAGAGGAAACGCCGGACGGTCGCCCTGGTATCGCGGTGATGCTGTTCGCATTCAATCGAGAATCACTCGGTAAAGCGGTCGTTAAACGAGTCGGTCAAACAATTTTAACCTGTCCGACAACAGCACTATATAATGGAGTAGAAGATTGCCCAAAAGATAAAATGATGCCGGTCGGTAAGCAGCTTCGTTTTTTTGGTGATGGTTTTCAGGCATCGAAAATGATCGGAGCAGAACGCTTCTGGCGAATTCCAGTGATGGATGGCGAGTTCTTTTGCGTCGATTCAGTCGGTTCTTTTCGCGGCATCGCAGGCGGGAATCTGCTCATCGGAGCCAAGACACAACTCCAGGCATTGCAGGCAACCGAAGCGGCTGTTTCTGAAATGGATAATTGCCGGGGAATCATCACCCCTTTTCCGGGAGGCATTGTCCGTAGTGGAAGCAAAGTCGGTTCGATCTACAAGGCATTGGTCGCCAGCACGAACGATGCCCACTGCCCGACACTCAAAGCCCGTTGCGAATCGCATCTACTTCCTGAAACGACCGCGATGTACGAAATTGTGATTGATGGGAACAGCGAACAGGCGATCGCAACGGCAATGAAAAAAGGTCTACACGCAGCCTGCCAACAGCCGGGCGTTACAGAAATCTCGGCAGGAAACTACGGCGGCAAGCTCGGAAAACATCACTTCCATTTGCACAAACTACTCGAAGAATCGTAGATTCCAGGCGAGCCGGGGGTGTTAACCCCCTGGTCATTATGCTTTACATTGTCGGCAGCCAATGACATCGATACGCTATCTTTATCATGAACGAATCAACCTCAATAAATCCCGCCAAAAATAACATGCCAACGCGAAACGAAAAAATCGCGGTTTGGCTGCTACTTGCACTACTGGCAGGACTATTCCTGGCAAAACTAAGTACTTCCGAACCGCTGCGCAGTGCTAACGATCGTTCCCGCTGGTGTACGGTCCGCTCGCTTGTCGATGACGGTACTTACCAAATTGACAAGGTCATTAAGATCCGCGGTTGGGATACAATAGACAAAGTCCGTCACGAAGATCACTTCTATTCAACCAAGCCGCCGCTGTTTCCGACAATGCTCGCTGGCATGTATTGGACGATCGAAAAAACAACCGGATTGACACTTGCCAAAGATACCAAAGCGGTCACGCGAATCATTCTATTTGTTGTGAACATTATTCCCTTTCTGATTGCAATGTACTGCTTTTGGGGAATTTTGATCGCGGCCCGGTTCTCTGCATTCACCCGATTGATCACGCTTGGCATCGCAGCTTTTGCGACGATGCTCATGCCTTATATTACTGTGTTGAATAATCACACGGTCGGGGCAATTTCGCTCGTTTTTGCACTTTATGCAGCGGTGAAAATTTTTGAAGCTTCGCAGAAACAATCGGAAACAAAAAAACGCTCCGTCTCGGGAAAAAACGGCACGTTTATTCTGTGTGGTTTCTTTGCGGCATTAACGTGCTGTAATGAATTGCCCGCAGCTCTGTTCGGGTTGGCGATCTTTCTTGTTCTGTTACGGTTTGATTTCAAAAGAACCTGGCTGTTATTCGTCCCGGCTGCACTTATTCCACTGGCTGGTTTTTTTATCACGAATTATATTGCAACCGGAGGATGGAAGCCGTTTTACATGTTTTATGGGACGGAGAAGTACGTTTACGAATATCTCGGCGTTCCAAGTTACTGGTCTGATCCGCGTGGTGTCGATAAAGCCCGCGATTCTGTCCCGACCTATATCTTTCATTGTCTCATCGGGCATCATGGCGTCTTTTCGCTCAGCCCGATTTTATTATTGATGATTCCCGGTTACCTGTACGGGTTGCGTAAAAAAGAATCAGTCATGCGGATCATTCATTTTCTAGGCATCTTATTGACGGTTGCCATCTTCGCGTTTTATTGGAAGCGAACTGAAAACTACAATTACGGCGGCGTCAGCGTCGCATTGCGCTGGGTTCTCTGGCTGACTCCGTTCTGGTTGTTCGCGATTGCAGAAACAATCGAAAAATTTTGCAATCGCCGCTGGCTGCCAGTCGTGATTATCCTGCTTGGTATCCCCTCGCTTTATTCCGCCTGGGGACCGTGGCAAACCCCGTGGCAACAGCCGTGGATTTATAACGCGATGCAATCCCAAGGTTGGATCAACTATTCCGACCCCGTTCAACAGTTCGAACATCCCCTTCATACATGGTTCAATAAATTGCCAGATTCCCCAGATAAAGACGGCAAGTACTGGATCGAATTCACGGATGGCACATCGAAAACCTTACGAATGGAAGATGCAGGACCGACCGAAGTAGACGGCAAACAAGCAAGGATAATTCTGATTGAGCATTACAATGAAACAGGGCAGGAGACTCGCAAACAGCGTTTAATACTCGACGTGAATAAATTTAACACAGGAAAAAAAGCGAGTGAATTCCTGCTTGACTGGACTGATACCGCTCCCGAAAAAAGACGCGACGATCAACTTATCTTCCTGCATGGACTACCCGGCGACCGCAATTTCCGAGAAGGACGAATCCGGTACTTGTTTCATCCATCAAGAAAAAACGCCTTCAAATGCCAACTCGCAGCAACTCGCATCGTTGAGAAAGAAACGAACAGAGAAATCCGCTGCGACCTCTGGCTAAACAAAGGACTCCCTTTCGGTGTCTACCGTAAACAAATTTCCGTTACTAATCTGAATGAAAGGCTGCTCACCGGCAGGAAAACGATTACGTTCAGTCGCTGCGGAAAAATTGAATAGCCCGATAAGCCTGAAACAGTGCAGCAGGACGATCTGATAAAATCAATGTCGGCTGTTTTTCTCACCTAAGCTTTTGCAGCCATCTCCTCCGAAGCGAATTGCCAGGCGAGGTTTTTGCACGGTTGTTCCATGCAGAACAACTTCATAAACCCCATTTTCAAGAGAAACCGGAACAAAGATCCAACCGCCGGTTCCTTTCAAAGTTGAATTTGCCTTCCAGATCACGCGTCCATTAACAACAACTTTCTGTAGACAATTACTGTTTATTTGAAACTGATGTGTCTCAGTATGACGGGACTGAATTAATCCTCTCAGAGAAAAGGAGGAACCTTCCTGCAGTTTACGTTGTTCCAGCCAGTCATGCTTGTACGTATCTGATACGGACGCCGTTTTTCTACCATTTGAAGTAAGTTCCAACCCCGGCTTTAATGATCGGAATTGAGCAAGAGGCATTTTATTTGATTTAATTGGTGAGGAAGGTATGATTCGAAACCTTACCGGGGTGCTTTCTGCGTTGCCGTCCTGATACTGAGCAATCGCCCAGATTCGCACCGGTCCTTCCCCTAATTCAGAGAGTTTGATCTCCACTTCATCTTCATCATTCTCGCAGGTAATCAGTTCTTCTGCCTGCGTACGGAACAGAATTCTTTTCGCACCAGGGGCAGAAACTCTCAAACGCAGAATCTGATCGGAGGTGAATTCATTTGCTCTTTTTGCTGGCTCTTTGATGCTTAACGAAACAGTGCGATTGTTGTTTTGAATTGTAACCGGAATTGCAAATCGACTTTGCGTTTGAATGGCGTTATCACTAAACGCAACGACCGAAAGAAGGTGGGCTCCATCTGAGAAACGTGTGGAATCAAACTCGAACTTCTCATCGGCAGATATCGTTGCAAGGGCTTTTCCGTCCAAAAAAAGCTGAAATTTCCCGACCGAGCCGGATCCCTTACTGGTCGGAATGAATTTCGGGGTCCATTCCTTCTTACCTTGTATCACATCTGCTGATTTCACCGCATCAACCAGAACTTGTCCTGTTTGAGCCCAAGGCTGACAAAGTGGATCTCCGATGATCAGCAATTGGTATGGCCCGGCAACAGATTGATAAAAAGCTTCAGCCAGCGAGCAACCTCGAACATAGTGCACATGAATAAAAGGATTGGGAAACTTGGCTTGCAACGCGAACGGTTCTGTTACTGTACCGCTGGTACCACTGGCGCCGGCTCGAATCAGTTCCGTGCATGGAGTTTGACCTGCATTCTCCCGCATCACTGCTCCAAAGCTGGTTAAATGTTCGCAAATGGCGCCGGGTAAGATTCGGCTTTGCGATTTTTTCCAATCGAATCCCGCTGAACCGATCATCGCTCCCAGAACATCTCTCTTTTTCTGGGGGAGAGATCCTTGCTCAATCACAGCATTTACTCCCAGATCTTTGAGGGCAACAACTGCAGATTCGAACAAAGCAGCCCGTGTGGTCGAGCGGACATTTGAATTCTTCATGAAGTAAACCGTCCCTTGCGGATGCGTTGCATCGGCTCGAACACTTCTGCGAAGAGAGTTCACAGCGTCACGGACCGAATTACCTCGTCCACTGGTCACTGCCAGAACGGTTGAAAGCAAATATTTCTGCCCATTCCCTATACCAGTCACCTTTCCACGCGAGTTCCAGAGAGCCTGCGCATCAAAGGCAAGGGAAGGCTGAACGGAGGCGATTACCGGCTTTATCTTATCGAGGAGCTGCTGAAACTTCTTCTGTTTGCGAAGTGAGACCAGATCAGGATCTTTTTCAATATGTGCACGATTTCTGAAGCCCGATTTGATCGCACTGGAAAGAGCCGCAAAAGCTTTTTCTGT
>JAJRTM010000927.1 GCA_024278285.1 Planctomycetota bacterium | reverse complement strand
CCTGGGTGCAGGATATTGTTGGAAAAATGCAACCCCTCAACTTCGCTGGCGATCACAATCGCGAAACGATAACGAGGACGATTGCCGGGAGAGGTTTTAAGTTCATCACGTCCTGAATTGTAAACGATATTTCCCTGAATGATCACATCTTTCAAAGGTGGATTTGTCGATTTTTGCCCGGCATCTAATTTAATCGGCGAGCCGTTATCCTTCCAGATCCAGTGAGCATGACCGTAACCGAAATCGGAAATAATGTTGTTGGCGATGATCGAACCTCCATCGATATTCGCATTTTTTGACGTCTTCCCATCTTTACCCGCAGAGGCTGCATGAGAAGCTGCACCGGGCATCAGACCGATGCTCCATAAATCGTTTTTAATGAATTGATTGCCGATAATAATTATATGTCGGGAGCCGTGCATCGCCTTCATGCCGACAAAGGCGTTATTAACAATATTATGGGAAACGACAACGTGATCAGCATGAATATCAATCCCCTGGGCAGCGTTCTCAATGTTGTTACCAAGAATTTGAACCCTGCCTGTTGATTCGGGGGACGAAACAATAATCGCAGAACCCTGATGCCAGTTGCTTACGTAATCGCGTTTCCATGTCTGTTCGGAAATGATGGTTCCCTTGATCGGATTTCTTTTGATAATTTTTCCGAGATCGAATTCCTTCTGTATTTCTGGTGTAGGCAACAAACGATTTTCGACGACGCGGTTTCCCTGTATCAAAACGGATTGGCTTTCGGTGACTACAATGCCGCTGCCGTCGATGCAGTTGAATGCGTATCCCCAATCGCTGCTCCCGGTGCGGTCATCAACGGTAATCTGCATATAATTTTGCACCAGACAATTGGTAATGCGGACCCCTGCGCAATTTCGTACCGCAATTGCTCCAGAACGGGTTCGGTTATCATAAATCTGCACATGATCGATATCGAGATTTTTACAGTTGATCGCCAAAACCGCTTCGACTTTTGTCTTCATTTTCCCCTCAGCACGTTGCAGCGTTATGCCTCGCAATTGCACGCCGAAAGCTGCTTCGATTTCGATAATGGGAGCAGCCGGATTCGTCTGAATAATGCGTCCTGCACCATACAGACCGCCATGATGCGAACGAAGTTTAATCTTCTCAGATATTTCATAATCCCCAGCCGGCAAATAAATCATCTTCCCAGGATGAGCTTCTATCGCCTGTTGGATCGAACGGTAGTTGCTCACCGATATATTCTGTTCATCCGATACATGCTCCTCGCCGAATAGCTGAATCGTGCAGAGAAGAAACAATACGGAAACGGTCTTGAATATCATGAATGGATTTCAATTTAAGAGCTTAACAGGGGCATTGTGCATTTCAACCACGTACTATTATACTTAAATTTATCCGTTTATCGACCGTGCCTTTAATGCAAACTCATTCAGAGTTGTCTTAGAGCAATGCGGAGATGAACACTGGTAACCATTCACGACCCGTTATAGCAATTCTGGGGTTGGTTTGCCTGTGAGTTAGGCGGTTAGCGTTGATTGCAGGTAGGCGTAGGTATCGATATTTTGTTGCTCGCTGGTCGCGAACTGCTCAGCATGCGTTCCAGTAAAAGCGAAAAAGGAGCCAAGCGTCGCGGCATTATCGTATCGGTCAATTCGATTTCAACAGGCTTTGGGGGAAACTGTTTTCGTGTTCTTTTTCACTGAAAAAGAAATCGAGTGACTTTTTGAAAACAAACTGTATACTCACTTTGGAGCCTCCTTGTGAAATGCAACGTGTTATGGTTACTTAGTTTACATACACAAAGAGGCTCCATTGCGTTGGACCTAATGAATAATCCGGACTAGGTCCATCACTGGCTCGGCTCGCCTTTGAGCCAGGAACTTGTGTTGTTGATTGTCCATGGTTCGCGTTGTTTACGGACAAGCATGCTGTTTGCTTCTGCGTCGTTTACGAATTGCTCGGCTTCGGGATTCCACTTCAATTTGCGTCCTAACAGCATCGAAATATTACCAATATGTGCAATTGTAATTGTACGATGTCCCGTCTCTGCTGGAGCGTAACACGGTTTGCGTGTTTTTACGCAATCGATGAAGTTGCGATGTTCTCCCCCTTTGCCTTCTCGGCGGCCGATAACAACTCGCGGGCGATACAGATGCGTTTCGTTGGGACCAATTTTTGAATCGAGAATTTTCTTATCACTCGCCTGTAAAGGCCCTCGCCATTTTTCAAATCCGATCCAGCCTTCTTCCCCCTCAAACCGGATTCCCGGCTTGCTGCTGGAAACATTCATTGTGACACCGTTGGCGTATTTGTAATCGATATTAAATTCGGGGGTTGTGTTAAACAGCGCATCACGCGGCGGGAACTTGCCAACTCCCTGAACTTCCACCGGTCCGGTTTCCACGGTGTTGTTGCCCCATTGAGCCAAATCGATCAGATGTGCTCCCCAGTCGGTCAGAACTCCGCCGGAATAGGCAAGATTCCAACGAAAACTGCCGTGGCAACGAGCAGGACAATACGGTGCTAACGGAGCTTGCCCCTGCCACATTTCGTAATTGAAATCTTTGGGTGGCTCAATAATATCCCGCTGATTGAAATTCGAACCGCGACCGACATTACCCAAAGGAAGCGTCACAAAAATACGTTTCAGTTTTCCGATCCGTCCGTTGCGTACCAACTCGCACATTTGAATATAAGTATCAATCGAACGATTCTCAGAAGCCGTTTGAAAAATCCGATCATTTTCTTTGACGACATCACAAAGGATTCGCCCCTCAGCAACGAATAACGTGAGAGGCTTTTCACAGATGACATCTTTCCCGGATTTTGCAGCCATGATCGCAGGAATGACATGCCAATGATCTGGCGTACAAATCGCAACCGCATCGATATCTTTTCGGTTAATCAGATCTCGGAAGTCGCTGTGTGTCGAACATCCATGATAACTTCGTCCCCTTTTTTTCGAATAGTGGGCATTCACTTTTTCCTGTGCTTTTTTCATGCGAGATTCATCCACATCGCACACCGCGATCACTTCCGAATCATCGTTGCGAAACATCTGATCCAGATTCCAACCGGCTCCGTGCAATCCGCAACCGATCAAACCGAGCGTAATGCGATTGCTCGCACTGACCTGGCCAGAAAGTCCCAAAGCAGAGGAGGAAATAATCGTTGGTGCGGTAATCGCTACTCCACTGGCTTTAAGAAAACGCCGGCGTGTCATTTGATTAAAATCGTTCATGGTTGTCTCTCCAATTAAATTGATAACGGCTACTTCGTTTTGTTTTCAAACCAGACCGGGCCACCCCATTTACCGGTTACGACGATATCCAGGTCGCCATCGTTATCCATATCGACGACAGGGATATTCATCCCGGCTCCGATTTTCTTTCCGAAAGAAATCACATGTTTGGTCCAAACTGGCGATACTCCCGGCTTCAATTCGTACCAGTAAACGCCAAGCGGTTCCAAACCGCCGGGATCGTTTCCGTTGTGTGCGAAAAACCGCTTACCTGTCACCAAATCTAAATCGCCATCGCCATCCAAATCAGCCATTGCTAGACTATGTGCCTGCGACCAACTTGAATCAATCACATGCTGCTTCCAGGTAACCGTCGATCCTTTACGAATTTGCTGATACCAGAAGATGCCGTATTTATGTGCAGAGCTGGTAATAATGTCGTTCGCCCCATCAGCGTTCACATCGTAAACCCATATTTGTGGCGTATGATCGGCAGTTCCCTCTTCGATGTGCCCAAGTTTGAGTGGATGCTCTTTCCACTGGCCAGTTCGCGGATTTTTCGGTGCTTCGTACCAGGCATTCGGCCTCAGAATATCAGTGCGGCCATCACCATTAATATCGCCAGCTCCACAACCCCAGTCGTATTTTGTTTCCGAAATGGTATGCTTGATGAGGCTTTTTTTTCCATCAGCGGTCAGCCCCCGCTCATACCAGATTGTCCCGGTCACTGAAGGAACGATTTCGTTCCGTTTTCCATCGCCATCGATATCCCATAAATCGCCATGTTCGAAATGACCATTCTTTTCGATGGTGGTGCAGGGCCACAAAACATCTTTTGATCCCATATTACGAAACCACTGCGAATCTTTACTGTGCCACGAACAGGAAATTACATCGAGCAAACCATCGCCATCAACATCCAGCGGGGCATTCATAAAATCCCAATGATATCCCTTGCCTTGCTCATCAACTTCGCCTCCCAATTCACGAATCACTTTCACCGTCCAATCCGGTGCAAGATACAACAACGGACCAGCAACAATATCGAGTTTCCCATCGTTATTGAAATCTCCAACGCCACAGGCTTCACTGCGAACTCTTCCTACGCGGTGCATTTCAAATTTTATTGCACCTGTAGCGGAAGCATCGGCTACTTTGGGAGGTTCAAAAGCAAAGGCATCTGTTGTGAAAGCACTAACGATTACCATCAGAGTAATAGCAGACAAAGAAACTGTTCGCATCACAAACAGAATAATATCTCTTGTCGCTGCATGCAGATTCATAATTATTTCTCCCGTTTCTTCTTGTCCCCATTGAGTATCTCAAATCTAACATCAAATAAATGATCCTATCAACAAAAGACTCTCTCACCGTATCGGTCTTTTGTAGAACAGGCCGTTTTTCTTATTTTTTCCGGCCTCCACGATAATTCCCACTAATTTCAGTGGTCATTAGATATCGATTGTAAAGACGAAATCTAGTCAACCGCCCGTCTATTTTATTCGCAATTTGCAATGTTTTTGAGGCATTGAGGTCGCCCATGTTATTGTAAAATCGTGTCCATCCGAATTCACGTTCCTCGCCACCATCAAGAAGATTTCCATCCACGACCCAGCTAATCAAATTCGCTGCTCCATCAACAACGACTGCAACATGCTGCAACTTGCCGGCGACAATTGCTCCCTTCTGAGTATTTGAAGTGGCAACGTGCGTGCCATCGTTGAGTCGAATTTCCAGCCGGTTGTCTGAAGTGGTTTGCACAACAAAGCCTTTTCCCGAATCGTCAAGGTTCTGTGCGATAATCTGACCGGATGCCAGCGAATTCAATTCGATCCAGAAATCCAAAGTTAAACCGCCATTGCTAGCAAGACTAGGCAGATATGGCATTGTAATCGAAATGGCAGCACCGTTAGTGGGCAAGATATCGATCTTCTTGCCATCTTTCGCGACTGTATTATTTGATTGCCACCGAAACAACTTCGTCATGAATTCGCTGTCAATTTGATGAACGCGAGCAATTACTTTTTGTGTTTCGGTGACCCAGAACTTACCGTTCTGTTCAATCAAATCGGGATAACTCATTCGTTCTTTAGGATTGGTATCGTACAGCAGGATTTCCGGTTGCGACCAATGGATCTTTCCTTTTGCATCTTCTGCCCCGGCACAAATCCATGCTGGATTACGCTGGTGATACGATTTGGTCCCACTGAAATGGTGCCAGAGGAGATACTTGCCAGACGAAGTTCGCCAAATGGGAGTGTTCGCTCGCGATTGTTTGATATGCCGAGTTCCTTGTGGCTTGTACGTCAGCGGTTGAGGTCCATCCCACGTTTGGCCACCATCCTGTGTATAAGAGATCGCTGGAAATCCCATCGCTGTTCGATTAACCATCGCCAGATGCCCAGGTTTGATCAGGGGGACGGCTACGAATTCTTCTTGCGTCAGCCCATGAGATGGATTGCGAAGTCCCTTCCAGTTTGGAAAAGTTTGGATGGGGTCGTTCGTTCTGAAAATCAAAGGGTTGCTATTATTGGCATCAACAGGAAGAAATTCCCAGGAGATTTTATTCGAGTCCGGCTCGGTTAAAAGATTTGAACTGCTGAAGATCCAGGCTTCGCCCCCTTTGACTAAATGCTTTCGTATTTTGGTGTAGCAAATATAAACCGTACCATCTTTAATGAATGGTTTGGCAATTCCCCAACCTCTCATGTGGGCACCTTGAAGGTCGTTATGGAGATCTAGTTCTGTTTTGGGGACAGGAACACGATAGCGGGTTGTCCCCCAGGTTTTTCCGCCATCGTCTGTATATTTGAATGCGTACCAGCCGATAACATCGCTTCGCCCGACATCAACATGATCGCCATTGTAGGTATAAAAGGCGTAGACACGCCCCTTTTTCTCCTCGCCCACACTTGGCACGTGAAACGGCACAACCCAGGAAGCCTCAGCCCTTTGTTTGGGGAGGGACGGTTCGATATCTGAAAATGGCGTCCAACTCTGGCCCTGATCTTTGCTGATACTCGAAACAATATGCTGCCCGGCTGCGCCTTCCTTGCCGGGACCAGTCGTCAACAGAACGAGCCAGGTTCCATCATTAAGTACAATCACAAAAGGCTGGTCAGCATAGTTCTTGCTGGGAAGAATTGACCCATTTTTAATATTACGCCAATCTTGAGCCTCAGCCACCAATCCGGTGCCGAGCAGTATCATCAACAGCGAGACTAGCCAACAAAGACGGCTGGTTACAAAACGGGAACTCGCAGTCATTGTTAGAGTCCTAATGAAACGTAGTTGGAAAAAAGCAGGGAGGGCATCGGGCAGGACGTAATACTGGATACTAACATCTTATATCAAAACACCATTAAATACAAGTCTCATTAGGTTTACTATTTCTTATCGCAACAGTTCAGTATCGTTAGATTGCACTTCAGATGCTGTTTCAGATTTCGTTATTGAGAAGCAGTTAGAACTTCACTCGGTGCTATTTTAAATCGATTTCCGTGGAAAGTCTTTAAGTCAGATGAACTGAAGGTTAGTAAGCAGATGATGGATTGTGAATAATTAAACCTGAAGGGATAAAACTTACAACGGGACGTGATGTGGATTTAATCGGTTCGTAAAATGATGAGTTTCCAAGGAGATGGGAGAGAGTACGACGACAAAACACCCCTCAGTATGCGACGATTCATCCAGAGAGGGGACATGCTTTTTTCGGAACAGGGTATAACACCATATTTGTGACGTACTCCTATATAATAAGCAATATTCAATGAAGTGTAGGAGCCTGACCTACCTTTTTATCTTCACGAATCAGCTATGTCGAATATATTCCAATGCGTCATATTGCGTCATTTGAATCGCCTTGCTCCAAGACAAGCTCCGCTGATGTGGCTATACTCGATCTCATTTGCTGCAACCAATTAGTTTCGTGTTGGGGGCTGAGAATGTCTGATTACGATGGTTTCTATCATTACTTGCCGATTGCTGATCGTGACATGGAGCTTGGGCTTTATGTCACCGGCTGCGGCCGCGGTGTGATCCATCCTGGACAGGACTATCCCCCCGAAGAACATCCCAGAATCTATCAGTTGTCCTGGAATGCAGGACGCGAGTTGCCCGAGTTTCAGATCATTCTCATCACCGATGGCGAGGGAGAATTTGAATCAAAGGCGACAGGTATTGTTGAGATTAATTGCGACACACTCCTTCTTCTGTTTCCCGGTGTGTGGCACCGTTATCGACCGCTGCGTTCAACCGGATGGACAGAACGGTGGATTTCGGTGCATGGCGAGTTCATGCACCGTTTGTACTCGGCTCAGTCAATTTGTCCATCGCGGGCTACGCTTGCTTTGGAGGATCGCGAGACGATGGTGAATCTCTTTGATCGAGCGTTGGATCGCGTGCATGATAATCCGGTTCATCATACACCGTTACTTTCGATCAGTGCATTAGAAATCCTTGCGACGGCAATCGATTTAACGAGGAAGTCCGACGATAGTTCGGCGGTTCATTCTACAACGCAAGCAGAAGACATCGACGATCCTCTGGTTAGTCGCGCATTGGATTTGATATGGACTCGCAGTCATCGTCCACTGTCGGTCGATCACCTTGTTTCGCAACTTCCCACGACACGAAGGACACTGGAACGTCGATTACAGGCGGTATTAGGGTGCAGTATTCTGGATGAGATCAATCGTTGTCGCCTGACACGTGCGAAGCGATTGTTAACAGAAACCAACTTGCCGGTGAAGTCGGTTGCTTACCTCGCTGGTTTCAGTAGCCATGAACGGTTGCGAAGGCTAATGGTCAATCGCGAAGAATGTCCTCCCGGCGAATACCGCAATCAAACCCGCAATAATTGAGACAGGTTCCCAGAGGTAAGAAACAATGTCCAATAATCCTGCACTTGGTGTGTTGCTACATGCAATCGGCGGCTTAGCCGCAGGCAGTTTTTATGCACCGCTGAAGAAGGTGCAGCGGTGGTCGTGGGAAAGCTATTGGCTTGTCATGGGATTGGCGGCATGGCTGGTGATGCCGTGGAGTGTTGCTTTGCTCACAACACCCGACCTGTTCAAAGTTCTCGCAGCCAGTCCTGCTAAAGCATGGACGTTGTGTGTATTGTTTGGGCTGTTGTGGGGAGTGGGCAATCTGACGTTCGGACTTTCTGTGCGATACCTTGGCATGGCACTTGGCTATTCCATCGCCTTGGGATTCTGCATGGTATTTGGAACGTTGGTGCCTCCTGTTATGGCGGGGGAACTCGGAACGATTCTGACAACGACATCGGGAATTATCATCTTGTGTGGAATTGGCTGTTGTCTGTTTGGTATTGGTCTGTGTGGCTGGGCAGGACTGAGCAAGGAACGCGAACTTACCGATGACCAAAAAAGTGACGCAGTGACGGAGTTCGCTGTTGGCAAAGGGTTTGCTGTTGCTGCGGTGGCAGGAGTCCTGAGCGCTTGCTTTGCCTTTGGGCTGGCAGCAGGAATGCCAATTGCTGAACTTTCGATTGAGCACGGCACCCTCCCGATCTATTCGAATAATGCTGTTCTGGTTGTCGTTTTGCTTGGTGGATTTGCGAGCAACGCTTTCTGGTGCTTGCTTTTGAATATTCGTAACGGCAGCTACAAGGATTACAGTTCCGGTCCCGTACCTCGGCAGGCATTCAACTACACAATGTCTGCATTGGGTGGAACAATATGGTATGGGCAGTTTTTCTTTTACGGAATGGGAACGACGAAACTGGGCGAGCAGTTCGACTTCTCGTCGTGGTCTATTCATATGGCGTTCATCATCGTATTCAGCAATCTTTGGGGGATCGCTTTTCACGAGTGGAAAGGGACGAGCCGGCAGACGCAGCGACTGGTCTGGGCGGGCATTTTCACCTTAATTGCATCGACAGTTGTCATTGGCTGCGCGAACTATCTGGGAACTCAATAACACTGGATACTCTTATGATTATGAATTTACAAAAATGTCGATTGTGGTTGCTTATTGCCCTCTTGGTTGTGGGCGTCACACAAACCTTTGCAGGCGACCCGACTGAAAACGCTACGCCGCTCAAGACTGCGTTCAAAAGTCCCCCCGATTCAGCACGTCCCGGTGTCTACTGGTATTTTATGGATGGAAACCTTGACCGTAAAGCAATGACTGCGGATTTGGAAGCGATGAAAGAGGCTGGTATTGGCAACGTTATTTTTCTGGAAGTTAATGTTGGTGTTCCGCGTGGCAAGGTTGACTTCATGAGCGACCAGTGGCAGGATCTTTTCGTCCATGCGGTACGCGAAGCGGAACGACTTGGAATTGAAATCACTCTTGGTTCGGGACCAGGTTGGTCGGGGAGCGGCGGCCCCTGGGTGCAGCCACAGCAAGCGATGCAACATCTGGTCTTCAGTGAAGTTGAAGTTAGCGGACCACAGCAGTTCAACAAGGTACTGCCTGTTCCCAAGCAGCGAAGTACCGTTTGGCATACGATGCGCAGCGACTTCTATGAAGATGTCGCAACATTCGCTTTTCCTGCATGTAAACCAGCGGTTGCCAACAGCGATGAAAAGGCTCTTTATGTTCGAGACCCCTATACTTCCAAGCCCGGTGTTCGCACCCGATTCCCGACTAAAGCAGATTACGCAGAACCTGATCGAACTCAAATCATCTCGCCGGCTACTATCATTGATCTTTCCAATTTAGTGCAGGCAGATGGACGCCTAGCCTGGAATGTACCTGAAGGCGAATGGACGATTTTACGGATGGGACGCCGCCCGACCGGAGCAACCAGTCGCCCTGCTCCGCTGCCCGGCATTGGTCTGGAATGTGACAAGTTCGATGCAGCCGCGTTTGATGCTCATTTTGATCAATATATTGGAAAGTTGCTGAAAAAAGTTGGCCCTCGCAAACCAAACACCGGCTGGACGATGCTGCATATCGACAGTTGGGAAATGGGAGCCCAGAACTGGACGCCGCAACTGAGCGACGAATTCAAACGCCGGCGCGGCTACGATATGCGTCCATACCTTCCCGCATTCAGTGGGCGCATTGTTGGCAGTCTGGAAAAAACAGAACGATTTCTTTGGGACTTGCGGATGACATGCCAGGAATTAGTTCTGCAAAACCATGCCGGACATCTGAAGAAACTTGCGCATCAACACGGATTCGGATTATCAATCGAACCATACGATATGAATCCGACAAGCGATCTGGATTTGGGAGCGGTCGCTGATGTGCCAATGTGCGAGTTCTGGAGTGAGGGCTTTGGTTTCGACAGCAGCTTCAGTTGCTTCGAAGCAGTTTCGATTGCGCATACAGGAGGTCGTCCGATTATTGCTGCCGAAGCTTTTACCGCTGGTAGCAACGAGGCGTGGAAGCTGTATCCCGCTTTGTTGAAGAACCAGGGAGACTGGGCGTTTGGCACGGGAATCAATCGCTTTGTGTATCATACTTTTGCTCATAAACCAAACAACCGTCGCCCCGGAATGACAATGGGGCCGTATGGCGTTCATTGGGATCGCGGACAAACCTGGTGGCCAATGGCATCGGCCTATCATCGCTACATTACCCGTTGCCAATTTTTGTTACGACAGGGAGTAGCGGTCGCTGACATCTGCTATCTTGCTCCTGAAGGTGTACCGCACATTTTCGTTCCGTCCCCCTCGGCACTTGTTGGAACTGGCAGCATGCGTGATCGCCGAGGGTACAACTTTGACGGTTGCTCACCCAACACGTTGATCAAGCGATCTTCAGTGAAAGAAGGCTTCGTCCGGTTTGAAGGGGGAACCAGTTACCGTCTACTCGTACTTCCTTCTGCTGAAACGATGACCCCCGCTTTGCTGAAAAAGATCACAGCACTGGTCGAATCTGGTGCAACGGTTATCGGATCACCACCTCACAAATCGCCCAGCCTGGTGGGCTATCCACAATGTGATAAAAAAGTTGCCTCACTCGCAAAAACCTTGTGGGGTGAAACATCGCCTCCCGAAAGTGTAGCTGTCAGGCAATATAAAGATGGAAAAATCGTTTGGGGTGGCGATTTGCAAACCGACTCTTTGTATCCTGAATACGAACCAACAACACGGCTATTAGCCGAAGCGGGTGTGCCGCCTGATTTTGAATCGGAGGGGCCGGTTCGATATACCCATCGTCGAACCAAAGAACTGGAAATCTATTTCGTGTCGAATCGAAGTGCAGAAGTTGTAGATGCGATTTGTACATTTCGCGTTACTGGTCGAAAGCCGGAACTTTGGGATCCGATAAGTGGTGAAGTTCGCGGCCTGCCGCAATACACCGAGCAACCAAAACGGACAATAGTTCCGCTTCGCTTTGAACCGCATCAGAGCTTCTTTATCGTGTTTCAGGATAAGGCTGAGAAGCATCTTGCAAAAGCGACTTCCCCAAAGAACTTTCACGAATTGCAAACCATCAGCCAGCTTGAAGGGCCGTGGGAATTATCTTTCGACAGCAGCCTGGGTGGTCCCAGACAGGCAAAATTTGCGAAGCTGGAAGATTGGAGCAAACGCTCAGAGCCTGGCATCAAACACTACTCGGGTATCGCAACTTACCGAAAAATTTTCGAGTTTCCAAATGCCATCGAAGGTAGCAAGCATCCAACGTTTCTTGATCTTGGTGTTGTCCATAGCATGGCACGGGTTCGATTGAACGGTCACGACCTGGGAGTTGTGTGGACAGCCCCGTGGCGGGTCGAGATCACCAACATCTTGCGATCTGGTGGGAATAAACTGGAAATCGAAGTTGCCAATTTATGGCCGAATCGTTTGATCGGCGATCTTTCAGTTCCTGCCAAACAAAAAGTGACATGGACGACGTTCAATCCCTATACGAAAGATTCCCCATTATTACCATCCGGACTGCTTGGACCGATCCGTATCGTCCAATCCAAACCATAAGGCATCACCAATGAATACAATTTCGAATTGCCGACTACTTGCAACAATTACGCTACTGTTTTTTGTTTTGACTGGTACAGCACCGATCTTCGCTGAGGAGAAATTAATCGATGGTTTTCGTAATCCACCGGCAACCTCCAAACCGTGGTGCTACTGGTACTGGATCAGCGATAATATTTCGAAAGAAGGGATTACACGCGATCTGGAAGCGATGGCACGTATTGGTATTGGCGAAGCATTTATCGGCAACATCTTTCAGGAAGCAGTCCCTGCCGGCGATGTGAAGGTGTTGAGTGAGCGCTGGTGGGAGATGGTCGAACACGCAATCCGCGAAGCTGATCGTGTTGGTGTGAACATTGGAATGTTCAACTGTCCGGGATGGAGCCAGTCGGGTGGACCCTGGATTAAACCGGAAGACGCGATGCGATACCTTGCCTCATCTGAAGTCAAGGTACGCGGTCCATCCCATTTTTTACAGATATTGCCAGTTCCGCAATCTCCCTTTCAAGACGTTGCTGTTCTTGCATACCCAGCTCCAAAAGACGATGGCGATTCCCTTATCCGCCACGCACCGAAAGTAACCTGCGTTCCTGCGGTCGATAATACAGCCTCGCTTGTCGATGAAAAACCGGAAACGGCAATGGCATTTCCTGCCGGTGCCGGAGTAGGTGGAAATCGCTTTACAATTGACATCCAGACAGAAAAACCGTTTACAGTTCGGCACTTATCATTAACTCCGTTCATCTCGCCGTGGGCGGCACAATGTGAACTGCTTGTATCTACTAGCAAGGGTTTCAAGGCGATTCGTAGTTTTCGTTTTGACCGTTCGAATATGAAGAAACATGTTGGACCAATGCCGCGTGGACCGGTGACGATCTCGTTCCCGGCGGTTAGTGCAAAACATTTCCAGCTTGTTTTCACGAAGGTTGTTGGTGCGGCTGCACTTGCAGAAATCGAACTCTCCGGCGCATCACGTTTGGAGTCGTATGTCGAAAAACAGTTAGGAAAAATGCACCCCACACCAACGCCGCAATGGGACACCTATCTTTGGCCTGCTCAGCAAAAAGCAGATAGCCCGTTACTCGCTGTTGCTCCCGGAAAATCAATCAACCTGACTAAGTTTCTGAAAGCGGATGGGACGTTGACATGGGATGTTCCACCGGGCGATTGGATTGTGCAACGCATCGGCATGACAACAACCGGAACACGCAATGCCCCTGCTGCACCAGAAGGTGAGGGTCTGGAAGTCGATAAGATGAACCAGGCGGCGACGAAACGACATTTTGATGCGTTTCTCGGAGAGATTCTTCGCCGTATGCCCGCCAGCGAACGACGGGCGCTCAAGCATGTTGTGGCTGATAGTTACGAGATGGGTTCGCAAAACTGGACGGATGGCTTTGCCGAAAAGTTTCGTACTCGCTACGGTTACGACCCCATTCCGTGGCTTCCTGTGTTGACAGGACGCATTGTCGGAAACGCGAATGAGTCTGATCGATTTCTGTGGGATTTACGACGTCTTGTCGCAGATCGCATTGCGACCGATTACGTTGGTGGACTTCGTGATTTGTGTCATGAGCATGGGCTTCGACTCTGGCTGGAGAACTATGGTCATTGGGGATTTCCTGCTGAGTTTCTTCAGTACGGCGGACAATCAGACTTCATCGGCGGGGAATTCTGGACGCATGGACTCGGTGAGACGGAATGTCGAGCCGCAACATCGGCAGCCAATATCTACGGCAAGTCGTTCGTTTCAGCCGAGGCGTTTACCGCCAGCCCCTCCCATTTCAATACAACTCCGAAAGACTTGAAAGGGCTTGGTGACTGGTGTTTCAGTCAGGGGATTAACCACTTCGTTTTGCACGTCTTCATTCATCAGCCGTGGGAAGATCGTAAACCAGGTGTTAACACATGGTTTGGAACCGAGTTTAACCACCACAACACCTGGTTTGAAGAAAGTAAAGCGTGGATCGAATATATACGGCGTTGCAGTTTTCTTTTGCAACAGGGAACTCGTGTGGCAGACGTTGCCTACTTCATTGGCGAAGATGCACCGAAGATGGCAGGTATTCGTGATCCGGCATTACCGCCGGGGCGCGACTACGACTATATCAACGCAGAAGTAATACTCAAAAGTCTGTCCGTCAAAAATGGTCGCCTTGTATTGCCACACGGGACTAACTATCGCGTCCTGGTTCTTCCCAAATTGGAAACGATGCGCCCCGAGTTACTGAAGAAAATCAGCGAACTAATCGAAGCCGGTGCAACAGTGGTTGGCCACCCGCCGAAACGCTCACCCAGTATGGAGAACTATCCGAAGTGTGATGAAATTGTCCAACAACTTGCCCTGCATATTTGGGGGGAGGATTCAAAACAACCCTCCGGTGAACGGCGGTTGGGAAAAGGCCGCATTATCTGGGGGAAGAAGCTGGATGCGGTGTTTGCTGAACTCGATCTTCAACCCGACTTTGAAAGTACGGTTTCACTTCGCTACACGCATCGTTCAACCGGCAAACAGGAAATTTATTTCGTCGCCAACTCGCAGAAAAAAGAAGTGACAACAGTAGTGACGTTTCGCGTGAATAGTCGCTCGCCAAAACTTTTGTGGCCTGATACAGGAGCGGTCGAACGCCCCGCTGTTTACGATCAAAAACATGGGACGATCAGCTTGCCGATCACTCTGGGACCACATGGTTCGGTATTTGTTGTTTTTGAAGACGAACCAGTTGCAAAACACCGAATAGTCTCCGTAACTCGCAAAACAGAGGCAGATGCCAATTCACTTATTTCCAGCCAGTCGTTGCAACTTTTGATCGATGACGAAAATAATGTGGTTGGTCATTTCTGGCAGGCAGGTCGTTACTCGCTGATTGATAACGATGGAAAAACAAAGACGATTGACATTAACGACGATCTTTTGCCACGCGTTGTTGATGGTCCCTGGCAAGTGGCGTTCAACGATCCTTTCGGAAAAGAACGAAAACAGAAATTGGAATCGTTGTGCGATCTTTCAAAGCAACCTGATGACAATCTGCGATATTTTTCCGGAAAGGCAACCTATCGAACGAGCTTTACGGGACCGGCAAATCTTAAAGATGAGCGTTATCGACTGGGGCTCGGAAACGTTGGCGGGTTGGCAACGGTTCGACTGAATGGAAAGGTTCTGCGAACGCTGTGGATGGAACCCTGGCAAGTCGATATTACCGATGCGATTCAAACCGGCGAAAATATTTTGGAAGTTGAGGTCGCGATACCGTGGCAAAATCGATTGGTCGGCGATGCAAAACTGCCTGCCAAACAAAGAAAAACATTTCTGACGCAGCAGACAATCCCAACAGACTTGCCACTTCAACCGACAGGCCTGATGGGACCGGTAACAATCCAGGCAGCAAAAACAGTGAGGGTGAACTTACCATGAACATCTTCGAACCAATTAAACCCGCGATGCGGCCGCGTATCGGTTTGTACTCGCTTGGACATTCGCACTATTGGGAACAATTCGATGGACTTCTTGATCGGTTGCTCGGCTACAACCATTTCCTTGCCGGGCGAATGGAAACATGGGGAGACGTTTGCAATGCGGGGATGATCGACGGCGAAACTGCTGCACGGCAAGCGGCAGAGAAATTCAATGCCGCCAATGTCGATTTAATCTTTTGTCATGCAGCAACCTATGCGATGAGCGCTTCACATATCGATATCGCTAATCGTTGCCATCGACCAGTCGTTGTACTCAACCTGCAACCGACTGCCGCGATGAACTACGAACAGACAACAACCGGCGAGTGGCTGGCACATTGTGTCGGTTGTTGTGTCCCCGAAATTGCGAATGCTTTTAATCGAAGTGGTATTAAATTTCATTTGATTTCCGGTTTGCTTGGCCTCAGTGAAACACCAGCAATTTCGTTGGCAGATGAAAACACGACCGAACACCCCGAGGCAATCGCCGCCTGGGACGAAATCGAACAGTGGGTTCGTGCCGCCAGCGTTGTTCGGACATTACGCAATGCCCGTATGGGATTCCTGGGACATACTTATCCGGGAATGCTGGATATGTACAGCGATTTTACGATGCTTACAGCAAAGACCGGCATGCACATCGAGATACTGGAAATGTGCGATCTGGCGAAACTTGCTGACTCGGTGAGCGATGCGGAGTGTCAATCGAAACTCGAACAAGTCCACGCGATGTTTGTCTTAAGCGAAGACTCGCCCGTCGATCCGCTCGCCTGCAAACCACGCCCCGAGCAACTAAATGCTGCTTGCCGCGTTGCTGTTGCACAAGAAAAAATGGTTCGCGAATTCGACTTGGATGCTCTGACCTATTACTACCGAGGCAAGGATGGCAACGAGTATGAACAACTTCAGGAAGCATTTATTCTGGGGCATTCGTTGCTGACGGCTCAAGGTATTCCGTGTAGTGGCGAAGGAGATATGAAAACGGCAATCGCGATGAAGATTAGCGACATCCTGGAAACAGGCGGCAGTTACAGCGAAATTGTCGCTGCCGATTACGAACAAGGCACCATTATTCTTGGCCATGACGGACCATTCCATATCGCCATTGCAGATGGCAAGCCGATCTTACGTGGTATGGGATTGTATCATGGCAAATGGGGAACCGGTGTCAGTGTCGAGGCAACTGTCAACAAAGGCCCCGTCACACTGTTGAACTTAACGCAAACAGGTGATGGAAAATTACGATTCATAGCCAATCAGGGTGAAGCGATCAAGGCCCCGATTCTTAAGATCGGCAACACGATGACGCATATCAAGTTCGACCGAGGTCCAACACAAATGATGAACGACTGGTTCGCCCTGGCTCCAACACATCACGGTGCTTTAGGCGTCGGTCACAATACATCGCAGCTTAAAAAAGTCGCCGCATTATTAGAGATTGACTTGCATGTTGTCTCGAACTGATCCTGTTGAAGAGACCCTTTCATTCTATTTGTTGTTTTGTTTGAGTGAATGCAGGTGGGTGAAAAGGTCGCTTACTTCTTGTGGTTTGAGGTTATCCAGTAGTCCGCCTGGCATCACAGAAACAGAAGTAAATCCGGCCCGTTCAATCTCTGATTTTTTGATACGTTGATCCGCAGTGTTCGGTTGCCGCAGGACAACGGCAGTTGAGTCTTGCGAGACAAGTAAACCTTGTATCACTTTTCCGGAGCGGGTTAATACACGGTAACTTCTGTAGCCACCTTCGATCGCAACGTTCGGTGTCAGGATGTTGCGGAGAATTGCTTCGGTTCCTCTGAGTCCGATTCCATCAAGTGGTGGCCCAATTTTTCCCCCTTTTCCTCCCTGCTGATGGCAAACGAGGCAGGACTTTTCAAAAAGGGATTTGCCAGCCACCGCGTTACCTGTTTTGTTTGCAAGTTGACGGTATTTATCGAACAGTGCTGCTTGCACCGTTGCCTGATTGATCGTTAATAACTTGGGGGCATCAAGTGCTGACTGTATTTTTGCCTGACCGCTCAGTGGTCCCCAATTATTTCTGCTAAAATAATGAACAAGCTCTGCCGGTTGTTCTTTCTCTGAGAAACTCAGGTCAATATTGTCTCGAATTTGACGAGGTGTACGAGCGATGTCCCAAATACGGTATTCAAATAATGCCCCCTTGGTACCTGTGTCACGCGGGCTGGTTCTTCCGATTTGCAAGTTGTTAAATGTCACTTTACTTTTCTGCTTACTCTGGGCAGAAAGCTCGCCATTGATGTATATATGAAACGTCCCTTCGTCATCACGTGTGACAGCAATATGCACCCAGGAGTTTGCGACCATCGTATGTTTTGCAATAACAATATCGTTTTGATTTGCGATCCAGACTCGAAACATTTTACCGGCAAAATTCATATCCAGCACGCCGGGGTTTCCGAGGATTCCGTCAGCGTTGGAAATCCCTGGATCGAGCCGTACCCATGTTTCTACAGTAAATGCACCAGAAAGTTTAATCGGCTTCTGAACAAAGTCTGCCTTGCCGTCCGGAAGTCGTAGAATACTTTGTACCTGTCCTGCAACATCGCTCCAGAGTTCTTTCAGTTCTTCATTTTCGGGGAGCAAGATCAACATGGTTTCAAGAATTGCAGGAGCAAGATCTTCCGCAGAAATGTCTTCTTTCTCGATAGAATCCAGAAGCGATAACGCACCGTTGCGACTTGTTGCCATTCGAGCGATAACCGCTTGGCGATTCTCGTAGTTCAGTTTCATGAGCATGTTTGACATCGCTGCAACGGCCTGTTCTGATGATGATTCAGCCAATGCTGCCATTGCTGCGTCCCGTACCTGCTGGGATTCTTTCTCTGAAAGAGCTATTGCTGAGAGTATTTTGAACTCATTGGAGCCAAGTTCTCGCAATGCTTTCAATGCCAGCAGTTTGGATTTTTGTTTGGTTTGAGGTGTTCTTGCATACGTTGCGATGTTCTCATCAAGTTCATGAAGCTGAAATGCTCCTGCAATTTTTAATGCGAATTGTTTTTCGTTGTCGGTCGTTGCCTGACTCCAAAGGGAGAGGGTTGCAGATTCGATTGTGGAATGAAGTTGCTGTGTGTCAATCGTGGTTCGAAGTGCCAGTAAAGTCTGCAATGTAGAATTGCGACTGACAGGATTTTCCAGTAATCGAATCATTGCTTTGGCAACGGTCGGTTCGTTGAAATGTGAAGCAAGTAATTGAATTTCTTCGACAGCGAGAGAACGTTTTAATTTTGGAATGAGTTCTACCAAGCCGATTGCACCACGATTCCCGCCTACTGCCAAAGTTGCCAGCAGGCGGCTTTCCAGCGGCATCGCTTTGCCTTCTGGTGAATTGATAAATTGACTGACGGTCTCGGCGTTGCGTTCCATCGCCCAGCGTGCAAGATATCGTTCAAATTCTCTGTCATAAGAATCCCACTTATCCCCTGAAAGTGGAGGTTTCCCAAGTTGCAGCATCAACGCAATTACTTTTTTGTCAGCATGTTGAACGTGTCGTAAAGCATCTCCCAACGCTGCCCGAACTTTGGGTGAAGGATCATCGATCAGCAATTGGGCAACTTCTAAAAACTGGCTGTTAGAACGAGGCTGTGCAGCGGCAATCCTGATTGCCTCGTGACGAATGTTTGCGTTTGAATCGATGGCCAGTTGCATGAGGATTGATGTTTCGATATTCGAGACACCTTCTAATGCCCATAACGCGCCAAGGCGTTTATCGTCTGCTGTTTTCTCGTCGATAATAAGTTGCTTTAATTTGGGGATCAGTTCTTTAGCATTTCGATCAACAATTTCCTGCCATGCCAAATCGGCAATACGAGCACTGGGAGAACCCAGATGAGTTAATAAGTTGTCCGATGGTAGTTCGCTCAAGTTTGGCGGTGTGATACGTGGCTGACTTTTCTGACGAATTCGCCAGATGCGGCCGCGTGTTTTATCCCGTGCAGGGTGATTTCTTGGAACTTCATTATGCGAAATGATTTTGTTGTACCAGTCGGTGACATACAGACAGCCATCTGGTCCAAATTGAATTGCAACGGGACGAAATCTTGAGTCTTTTGAGGTAAGAAAATCGGGCAGCTTTTCGTATCGATACCGTTCGCGATCGGGAGTTGCCCGAATGATCTGGATGGAACTTGTAATGGGATTGGCAACGTAAAAAGTCCGTGGCCCGTTCGGTTTCGCATTTTTCAAGCCCCACGGGTAGCTCCAACCATCACGATCATCGGCAATCGCCAGCCCACTCAAGCCAGTGCCTCCCATTTGCGGAGGTGCTAAAGGGGGCGGCATCAGTGGTTGATAAGACCGTAGCTTGTCTTGCGACCCGGTTTTGTAATATCCCCCTGGTTCATAAGGGATAATCGGATAGCCAATATCGTTCGCCTCTTGCAACCACGTCTCACCTTCACGAGAAATCGTCAGGCCCCAAATGTTGTTTGGGCCTGCGGTCAACGTTTCGAAATCAGAACCATCATGCGTAAATCGAGCGAGTTTGCATTGATCGAAGCTGATTACCTTCGGACCGCTGGCAAAAGCATGACCATCTGGACGGCGTACTTTTGATCGATTAAATAGACCTTGTGCAACCAATATCCAGCCGCCCGGTCTGAGTGTGAATTGATGTGGAAAAAGATGCGAATCCTGGGTGCCAAAGCCGGTCAGGATGACTTCGTGTTTATCAGCTTTCCCATCTGCATTGGTATCGCGATACAAGCGGATATCGTTTCCATACTGCACATAAACGCCATCTTTATACGGGAGTATTCCCAACGGCATCACAAGGCCATCAACAAAAACTCGCGGCTTTGAAATCTGCTTGCCGAAAGGTTGGTCGAACACCAATACTTTATCTCGCCCGCCATTGGCGAACAGTCGCTGCGATGCCTCTGCGTTTTCATTCGCATCGACAGGGTATTCGAGTGCCGTCATCGTCCACATGCGAGCTTGTGCATCAAACGCAACTGCGATGAATTTACCGATTCCATCTGATTCAGAAGCGACAAGTTCAACTTCAAACCCTTCTGGAACTTCAAAACCGCGCAGTTCTTCTTCAGGGGAAAGGGGAGTCGAGGCAACGCTCATCTGCTCAGCAACTTTATTTGTCGGAGTTTTTTTACGCTGTTTGAATTTCTCCCATGTCATCACACCAGGTGTTGGTGGTAACCGAATGATGGTGATCTCCTTAATTTGCACCAACGCTTTTCCACCGCCATGCACTTGAAATCCAATCTGCCCATCAAGCGGAATGCCTGCATCTTTTTCAGTATAATCGAGAGCAGGCACGCCGTTTATCCATGATTGAATCCGCTTACCTTCGGCACGAATTCGATATTCGTTCCAGCCATTTTCATCAACGGCCTTGTTGACTTTTCCCAAGTCAGCAGCCTGTCCAACCACTTTGTTTCGGCGAGATTCATCATACAATTTCCCCCACCACCCTTTGCCTGCATCAACCTGATAGCCACTCATTTCAGAGCTGTTCTGCACTCGAACACTTCGGATCTGAATTCCGGAGTTGATAAAGCCTTCTGTCCCCTGAATACGAATCTTTAACGTCAAGTCAAAATTCTGATACGATTTTTTGGTCGCAATAAACGTATTGTGCGGCACTTTTTTCTTGAGTGAACCACCAGAAATAGCACCATCGGTTACAGTCCACCATTGTTGATCGCGCGGGATCACTTCCCAGCCATCAAGCGATTGACCATCAAAAAGCAAACTCGTTTTCTCCTCAGCAATTATCGATCCAGAGAAGATGGCAAACGCAACGATGATGGTCAGATTAGTAAATAATTGATGCTTTGAGATATTCATTACCGTTTTCCTGGCAAGCGGATTGTTATTGGATAATCGTAGGTTAGGCTTTCCAGCCTGACATCATTACGCACAAACTATTCGTCCTCGTTCCCAAGCTCCTCCCTGGGAACGCAAGGGGCAGAAGCTCCTGCTTCGCGGCGGTACTGAAAGTCATCGAAAACAATTAAAACTTACCGGAAGGAGGACCTTCCCAGCCGTCCGTTCCCAAGCAGGAGCTTGGGAACGAGGAGAAATCGTAGGTTAGGCTTGCCCGGGGTTAGGGGCATTCAACATTGAAATCAAAGACGATGACTCGTTCCAGGCAGGGAACGACAACCTCTTTCACTTGTTCGTGAATCGGATGCGGCAAATAGGTATCTCTGGCTTCCGGGCTTTCAAACGTCATGATGAATCCATGCGTGAATTCATCATTCAGCCCTTCCGAACTGTCGTAAGGACCGTGGCACATATCGATCAGTCCTGGGATTTTCCCAACCATGCCGTGCATCTCTGCAAAGCAGTTCTCTATTTGTGCGGAAGTAATTTCTTTCTTGAAGAGAAATACGCCATAATGTTTAACTTGCGGCATGTCTGGTTCCTCTGTTTGAATTATTGTTGCTTGGAGATTGACAAGTTATCGAGTAACGATTCGACACACGCTGTTGAAAAATCGGGGTCGTTGATATCGCAATCCAGGAATCGGACAGGGATGTCATCTTTTAATTCACTGGCAAGTGTGTCGAACAGTGCAGTGTCTGCCACTGGATCATAAAAAGGTTCGCCTTCCTTACTGATGACACTGATTCCCTTTTCTGGAATAAGTACCGTAACCGCAGCCGTGTAAGTGTTTATTTTAGTTGCAAGAATCTTCCCAAGTTCGCGGCACTCCTGCGCAGTTGTCCGCATCAGCGTGACTTGCGGATTGTGGATGTAAAACGTGCGATCCTTGAACTTT
>JAJRTM010000926.1 GCA_024278285.1 Planctomycetota bacterium | reverse complement strand
CTCTTCCGGGAACATTTGATGCTTGAATGGATAAGGTGAAAATTGTGTTTTGATACCGCCATCCGCAACGATGGTGGTGCCTGTGATGTAGCTGGCATCGTCTGAGGCGAGCATTGCGATTGTTTTAGCGATTTCTTCTGCGCGTCCCCAACGGCGAAGCGGGATCATTTCTTCACTCCATTTTCGAAGCTGCGTCGTCAGATTATCTCCTTCACCCGATTCGTAATCGCGGCTGCCATCGGTATCAATCGCACCGGGGTTGATCGCAAGAACACGAATCCCTTTCGGCCCCCAAAGTGTTGCCAGTTCATAGGTTAAGGCGTCGAGTGCTCCTTTGGAAGCAACATAAGCCGGGCCGATCCCCGCGACCGATTGCGATTGAATGCTCGAAATGTTGATGATGACCCCCTTGCCTCGCTTCTCCATATCGGCTGCCGCCCAGCGTGATAAAAAAGCGGGCGCGGTCACTCCCACTCTCATCGTTTTTTCCCATGATTCAATCGAAATGGTTCGCATCGTTTTGATCTCTCGCCAGGTTGCGTTATTCACCAGAACATCGATGCGTCCAAAATGTTCAATCGTTTTATTGATGGATGCTTCTGCGTAATCGAGATCCGCCAGATCACCTGGAAGAGACAAGGTCTTTGTGTCACCAGAGTTTGTTTTTTCGGCGAGATCATTCAGCTTCTCCGCATTGACATCAGCCATCGCGATATCGTAACCGCGACGGGCAAATTCCAGGCACGTTGCAGAACCGATCCCACCTGCTGCACCGGTAATGAAAATAACGGGACGTTCACTCATGAGGATTCTTTCCAGTTTCAACTATGTAACCGAGACAATCGTTTTTCCTGACCGAAGGAAATGTTCGCAGACAATTGATCAACCCCGTTGTTTCTGCGGGAATATCAATACGAGTATTTCCCAGCGGATCGACCACAAAGCCAATCGGTTCTCCTTGATCAATAAAGTTACCGATGACTTGATCTGTTTCAAAGTAACCATCGCAAGGCGAGAGATGTGAACGCTGGAAGAAACCGGAATCGGAACGAGTTTCCTGCACATCGTACAAAATCTGCGAGACGGCTTCAGGTCGCCCAATCATTTTAAGACGGACCATGACATTCAGGCAACCCTCTACCAACGCATCCACACCCGCAGGATCGCAAACGGCTGCTCCATGATATTCGACATAAATTGCAGGAATGTTCGCATCCCGAGCAACCGAAAGTGACCGCCCATCAAGATTCGGATCCGTTCCCCAAACCAGCGGCAAATTGAATGCGCGAGCCATGTTGTGCTGAGTTTCTCTGACCTTCAAATCGGTGTCCAGCATATAACCTGCCAGCGGATAGATCGACATCGTTGTGCCTCCGGTGTGCAGGTCGATGTAGTAGTCCACTGCTTGAATGAGACTGGAGAGTTCGTGGGCAACACGCTCGGTAATCGAACCGTCTGCGTTTCCCGGACATGTTCTCGCTAAATCGAGTCCATCACTCGCGGTACGGCTGCAACGCAGAAATGCTTCTTCATTGACGACGGGCACCAATGTCACCGTGCCTGTTAATTCTTCTTTGTGAATCCGCTTTGCAAGAGACCGGATCGCTGACATCGGTTCAAATTCATCACCATGCACACCGCCGGTAATGAGCAACTTCGGACCGGGTTGCGTTCCCTGGTAAGTGATTGTTTTTAATTCGATTTTGTTACTCATCAGTTATTTTTCGCTCAAAAGGAAACAGCGGTTTGCGCCTGTACTGGTAGGTAAGCTGTTCCATATCTGCTGAAGTTGGCCCCGGCGTGTTGACACGAATTGAGTGCGGACAAACCGGGCTGTACGCTGCCAGCGGAGCTTGAACCCCCTTGGCGATCAACACTTGAAATTCTGTCGGATCGATCCCGCAGGATGTCAATTGTTTCAAACTGAATGGCGGCGTACGAAAGCTGTTCAGTAAAACGGTTGCCCCGAAATCTGTTTGAACGACCGCAGAGGGGCCCATATTATACTCGTTTTTTCCGCCATGACGAACTTCATCTTCAGTGAACAATCCATCGTGAATGCTGACGACTTCCACATCGGTAACAAGCGGCGATCCAAGTCGTTCATCCAGTTTTCCGCCCATTGAAAACTGTGTCAGCTTCGCTCCAACTCCTGCTGTAATCGCCTGCTCGGCTGCTTGTGGGTCGAATAAACAGGCACAACTTTTCATCTCCCCGCGATTTCGCAGTGCATGCAGAATTAGCGTGCCATCAGCAGACGAACCACCGCCGACATTGTCACCCATATCAAGCAAACAAACCGGTCCTTCGAGTTGGCTGGCGGTTTCGAGTGCTTCTTCAATGCCAATTAAATGAGCAACAAATTCTTCCCGACGCGAAATCAATTCATCACCAAGTTTTTTGACAAGTTCGGCTGCGAGTTCTGGATCGTTATCTGTCACAACGATAAAACTGGCTCCCATCTCTTCGACATCTGCATACGGAAAACCAAGAACAACACTGTTGGAAAGGACGCGATCCAGCTTGAGCATTTCGTCAGCCGATTCGATCAATGATTGACATGGCTCAGATTCTGTATGTTGCCGTTCAATGTTAATGGCAACCGGAACCAGACAAACGGCCTGTGTTGGACGGGCAGTTCCGTTAACGGTTTGTACTATTAAATTCGCAGCCTCAACACCTCGCTCAAATTGATCGACATGCGGATTCGTGCGATACACAATCGTTGCATTACAGGCATCGATCATTCGCTGAGAAACATTCGCATGAGCATCGAGTGTGCAAATCATCGGAATTGAATCCCCGATTTTCTGTCGGACAAGTTCCAGCCAATAACCATCCATATCGCGATCAGATTCACAAACTCCCGCCCCGTGAGGTGCCACCAGCAATCCATCTAAATCACCAGCCGCATCGAGTTGTTTGAGCATCGTCGCAATCAACTCGTCGAAAGTTTCTTTCGTAACCGGTCCCCCTGGAACCGCGCGAGCTGCAAATATCGGGACCGCGTCCGCCTGTGCATGTTTCAATCCGGTAAAGAATCCGCCGATTTCGTGCAGAGCGCCATCAAACGCCTGGCGAACTTCCTCGCCGCAGACCAGCGCATCGTGCCTGAAGTCGTCCAACGTTGTTGCCGTTTGAACAAACGTGTTCGATTCATGTTGAATCGCAATAATACCAATTCGCACAGGCAATCTCCCTTAGATTCCACTCTTCATGTTGTTAGATCGTTCAAACAATAACTGTCTCTGCTGTATCGATCCTGTGCAAGGTTAAAAAGGCAATCGTTTAACGGCAAGCCGAAGGCGACTGCGTAGACAGGTAAACTTTACTCAATAGTTCCCAGAACACGATCTACCTGACATTAATAAATGAACCTTTATTGTCCAGTCCACCTACGCAGTCGCCTTCGGCTTTCCGTTAAACAAATTATTTATAATGGTGCAGAATTTATTGGACGCAACTCCGCGAACGGCTCGCAAATGATAGAAAAACAGTTTTGGGTTACGGCGGTCGGAATAGACCAGCCGTACAGGGTTGTCAGTGCTTGCTTATTCTCCGATAATCTTCACTAAGATTCGTTTACGTCTTTTTCCGTCGAATTCGTAATAAAAAATGTGTTCCCAGGGTCCAAGGTGTAATTTGCCATCGGTAATCGCGACAACGACTTCGCGACCCATAATTTGTCTTTTGTGATGAGCATCGGCGTTATCTTCGCCGGTACGATTATGAAGATATCCACCTGCATTCGGATCACTGCCCGGATTGAATGGCACCAACTCTTCGAGCCAACGCTCGTAATCGGCGTGTAACCCCGACTCGTTATCGTTAATAAAAACGCTTGCAGTTATGTGCATTGCGTTGACAAGCATTATGCCTTGTTCAACACCACTTTTTGCAACCAACTGCTCAACTTCATGATGAATTGAAACGATAGCCCTACGTTTGGGGATTTCCAACCAAAGCTCTTCCGTCAGTGTTTTCATGAGAATTTCCTTTCCTGCATAATCGTAACAAGCATAGCTTTTTATCGCACCTCTCAGACTCTTATGCCCATAAATAGCGACGTAGGGTACGCTGTGCGTACCAATTGTGACTCACGTTAGAGGAAATACATTGCCATTGTAGCATACATTACTCTGCACGCGTGGTATGTACAGCGTACCCTACTTGCTGGGCCAAAGCGTTTTATCACATGAAACGGAGCCAGGGAATGAAACATCACGCAGCCGTCAGAGCCCTGGCCTACAAATGGATGCGCATCATTTTCCGCCTGTGGAAAACAAAAACGATCTATGATGAAAACCAATACATCCAAAGACTAAGGATCGCTCGAACAATTACTGTCGCATTTCATGACAGAGATAACTCAGACGCATCGCGTCTGAGTTGCATCGCAACAGGAAGTCGAGAATGTGGTTTCCGATGAAGAAAAAGCAGGAAACGGTAAAAAAAGAAGGGGCGATTATTGCCTGGGCAGAGTGTCTGATAAGACTTCTTGTGACTGCGTCACCCAGACGCGATGCGTCTG
>JAJRTM010000925.1 GCA_024278285.1 Planctomycetota bacterium | reverse complement strand
TTCGACCCCTCATATTGATCGCCTGGCAAGAGAAGGGGCAAGGTTTACCAGTGGTTACTGTTCCGCGGCAACGTGTACGCCCACACGTTTTTCACTGCTGACCGGAATGTACGCTTTCAGGCAACCGGGAACAGGAATCGCACCACCCAATGCGACCGCTTTGATACAGCCGGGAACTGAAACGCTACCTTCCATGTTAAAACAAGCCGGCTATGCAACCGCAGTAATCGGTAAATGGCATCTCGGCCTGGGAGCAAAACCGGCTCCCGATTGGAATGGCGAACTGAAACCGGGACCACGTGAAATCGGTTTCGATTACTGTTACCTGTTGCCCACCACAAACGATCGAGTGCCGCAAGTTTATGTGGAAAATCATCGGGTGGTCAATCTTGAGCCCGCTGACCCACTTTGGGTGGGAATGAAAAATCCGAACAATCAACCAACCGGCATCACTGCCCGAGAAACATTAAGAATGGATTGGTCACACGGACACAACAATACCATTCACAATGGCATCGGCAGAATCGGTTTTTATACAGGCGGGCACAAGGCTCGCTTTCGAGACGAAGATCTTGCTGATGAATGGATAAAGAAATCTACCCAGTGGATTGAAGCTCATCAAAAAGAACCATTCTTCCTGTTTTTTTCATCACACGATATTCATGTTCCGCGAATGCCTCACGAGCGATTTCAGGGAAAAACGTCACTCGGTTATCGCGGGGATGCCATTGTCGAACTTGATTGGTCTGTCGGACAGTTAACCAAAACAGTGCAGCGACTCGGCCTTGCAGAAAATACCTTGATCATTTTCTGTAGCGACAACGGCCCGGTTCTGGATGATGGTTACAAAGATGGTGCAGTCGAAAAACTGGGTAAGCACCTTCCCTCCGGCCCTTTCCGCGGCGGTAAATACTCAGCTTACGAAGGAGGAACACGCACGCCGTTTATTACTTGGTGGCCCGGAAAAATTGCCCCAGGCATCAGCGATAAAATGATCAACACCATCGATCTGCCCACAACTCTTGCACAATTAACAAAACAAACTATTTCTGACGACGCCTTCCCGGATAGTTTTGACATGCTTGATGTTTTGCTCAATCAACAAAATGCAGTCGGGCGAAAATATGTTGTTGAACAGGGAATCCGTTCACTTGGTTTGCGCCATGGTGATTGGAAACTCGTTTCATTCAAGCCCGGAAGAAAAAAGTGGGCCAAGAACAAAAAGATAAAACCAAATAAAACTAAATACGAACTTTACAATCTGAAAGAGGACATCGGCGAGAAAAAAAATGTCCTCAATAAATATCCGGAAAAAGCCCGGCAAATGATAGAGCAACTTAAACAGATTGAAGCAAACAGAACACGAGAGAAGTAAAATCAATGAATACAATTTCTCATCAATACATCGAACGGGTTGTCAATTTGCTTGATCCCGATCAAAATCAACTTTTTGATCTGACCGTTGAGCAAGCCACCGCGATTGTTTGTTCGGGAGAGGTACAGAAAATTCGTGAGATTAGCGGGCATTTTGCACTTCTGGCCAGAGAGGGAAAACAGATTCGCATGGCTCGTTCGTTAGGGCGACCGATGCGATATTTTCTAGCCAAGTTAAGCGCAGGCCCCTGCTTAATTGTTGCTGAAAGAATTGATGAAATTCGCGATTACCTGGCAGAGGCTGGCTTGCTCGATCAGTTTCACCCTTCTTACACAAGGATGGTTCCTGCCCACCATTTGACAGAACTCCAACTTATCGGTTGCCCCGATCCCAACCCGCGTTATGAGCGTTATTTTGCACCACAGCAAAATCAATTAAGTACCGATCTGGAAGAAATTGGCAAGCAGTACATCGGCATGCTGGCTCAGGTCTGTGATCGTTGGCTCGATCAATTCGACCAGCATGAACCGATTGGCGTCCTTTTTTCCGGGGGAATTGACAGCGGTTCGGTTTTCCTCGTTTTGTATTCCCTGCTTTTACAACGTGGGGAATCGCCCAGCCGACTGAAGGCGTTTACGCTTTCTGTTGATGGTGCTGGTCAGGATGCAGAGCAAGCCAAAGACTTCTTGAAACCGCTCAATCTTGAAATGTTTCTTGAAGTGATTGATGTTCCTGCCTCTGAAATTGACTATCGAGAAGCGATTCGCGTGATTGAAGATTACAAACCACTTGACGTCCAGGCAGCGGCGATGGCTTACGCCTTGTGCAAAGGTATTCGTCAACGCTACCCCGATTGGACCTGGCTGATCGATGGGGATGGGGGCGACGAAAATCTCAAAGATTATCCGATCGAAGAAAACCCGGAGTTGACGATTCGCAGTGTCCTGAACAACACGATGCTCTATCAGGAAGGTTGGGGAGTCGGTGCAATCAAGCATTCACAAACTTATTCAGGAGGGCAATCGCGCGGGCATGTCCGTTCCTGGGCAAGTGCAAAAACATTTGGCTTTCGTGGTTTCAGTCCGTATGCCTTACCCGATGTCATCGAAGTGGCTGAAGGAATTCCGTTTATCGAATTAACGCAGTGGGATCACGATAAACTGTATGCTCTTAAAGGCGAAATTGTTCGTAAGGGGATCAAATCAATTACCGGGCTGGAGATGCCCATTTATGAAAAACGCCGATTTCAGCACGGCGTTGCCAGCGAGGAAGACTTTTCTCGCTTGTTTCCAACCGACCAACTCGCCTATCGTCAAGCGTTTGCCGAACTTTATGAATAAATCAGATCTCAGACAGTGGCCTCAATTTTCTGATGCTGAGATACTCGCTCAGCGAAGTCGCAAAAACAAGACCACTTCCAACCGTCCATACGCCTTTCATCTCGAACAAGAATGTAATGCGTCTGGCGAAATTATCGATGTTGCCACACTCTTTTTGACCAACCGAGAATGCTCTTTTCGCTGTTTAATGTGTGATCTGTGGAAAAATACACTCGATCATTCCGTTCGTTCTGGAGAGATTCCAACACAGATACGTTTCGCGTTGTCTCAATTATCCGGTTCAAAATCTGCTCGGCAAATTAAGCTTTATAATAGCGGTAATTTTTTTGATCGAAAAGCAATTCCTGTTCAGGATTATTCAGCAATCGCGAAACTCGTTAACGGTTATGATCGAGTCATCGTCGAAAACCACCCAGCCTTATGTACGGACGATTGTTTAAGGTTTCGCGATTTCATTGCCCCTGCAGAACTTGAAATTGCGATGGGACTGGAAACCTGCCATCCTGAATTGCTTCAAGTTCTTAATAAGAAAATGGACCTGGATGATTTCGACCGCGCCTGCGACTTTCTGCACAGTCATCAAATTCAGTCACGAGCTTTTATTCTGCTCAAGCCTCCCTTTCTCAACGAGAACGAGGGGATCGATTGGGCGCTGCGATCACTCGATTACGCATTGAGTCGGCACGTTGATTGTTGCTCCATCATACCAACTCGCCGAGGCAACGGAATGTTGGAATTGCTGGAGAAGCAAGGCGATTTCTCTCCTCCATCTGGCAAATCGCTTGAAACCGTTCTGCAGCAAGGTTTATCACGAAAACGAGGACGGGTTTTTGTTGACTTATGGGACGCCGAGCAATTTTTTTCCTGTCGTACTTGTAGAAAAGCGAGAGTAGAGCGTTTGCATCAAATGAATCTAACTCAAACGAGATTGCCGGCAATTATTTGTGGAGATTGTTCCGAATGAATAGTCGCTCCACTTACGATCTGATCATACTCGGCTCTGGGGCAGGGGGGAGTCTGCTGGCTGGAATTCTTGCTCGAAGCGGCATGTGCGTTGCTATAATCGATCATCGCAAGCATCCAAGGTTTACCATCGGAGAATCATCAACCCCGGCTGCGAATCTCATTCTGCGTTCACTTTCGCTCAAATACAACTTGCCGGAATTACTCCCGCTCACCCGTTTTGGAGACTGGCAAAATTGTTACCCCGATATTTTGTGCGGATGTAAACGAGGCTTCAGTTACTTTTGGCATGACTCGAAAAATGAATATTCAACAGCCGATAATCATCAGCATGAGTTACTCGTCACTGCTAATTCGTCTCGGGAAAAAGCGGATACACAATGGTATCGCCCCGATGTTGATCAATTTCTATCGAATGTTGCACAGAAACATTCCGCGAGCTTGTTCGAGAATGCAAAACAGATTGAAATCGAACATCCCGCTCAACAAGACTGGCTCGTTACTTTTAACCGCGAAGCGAAAAGCGAGACGTTACGCAGCCGTTTTATTGTTGATGCCACCGGCGAAAACGGAGTCCTTCTTAATCGGTTGAACGTTCCTCTGATAACAGAAAAGCTGCAAACAAATTCTTCCGTTATATATAGTCACTGGGATCATGTTGTTCCTGTTGAAGAATGGATTATTTCACGAGGAGACAGTTGTCAGGAGCATCCGTTCCTGGTTGATGATTCAGCCGTGCATCATCTTTATTCTGATGGATGGATGTGGCAACTTCGGTTTGAAAATGGATTGACCAGCCTCGGTTTTCTTTCACAAGGCGGCTTTAATGATGAAATAAATATCGCAACACCGGCGCAGGCTTGGGAATCGCTTCTTCAATCGAAACCGTCAATTTCAACATTGCTCTCGCAGGCAAAGTTGGCACCGTTTCCGGGAAAAGTTTACCGCAGTGGTCGGCTGCAACGGTTACGAAAAACGGCTTGCGGGCCTGACTGGGCGGCATTACCATTTTCAGTGGGGTTCATCGACCCACTTCACAGCACCGGCATCGCTCATACATTTTCGGGAATTGAACGCCTCTCGCAAATTCTTCTTGAAGAATCGGGAACGCAACAAGAATCTTCTTTGAAGAAGTATTCACAAGGTATTATCGAAGAATTGCGATTGATCGATCTTCTTGTCGCAGGCTGTTACGAATCGCTAAGCAACTTCCCTCTGTTTACAGCTTGGACAATGCTTTATTTTGCTGCAGCGACCACGTTTGAAAAAAGGTATCAACTCAACAGCGGTTCCCCTCCTGCGTTTCTTTGTGCGAATGATGTTAAGTTTGTCACTTTGGTACAGGAATTATATAAAGCCTTAATAAAACTCCCCCGAAATGGTAACAGCAAAGAACAGACCTCTGTAGACAATTTCATCAACAGCATAAAACAGCAACTCGCTCCGTTTAATCATGTTGGTCTTTTTGAACCGGATGTTCCCAATATGTATCGTTACACTTCGGTCGATTAAGCTCTTATCAATGAAATGCTGCGTAAAAGTGGCAGGATATTTTTTTTAGCCACAGAGGGCACAGAGAACTCAGATAAATAGATTGAAAGAATCTGAGGTAACTCAACACCACTTTTTTAGGCATTGATTATTTTAAGTCATTTCAATGATTAGATTATTTCTTTTTTTCTCTGTGACCTCTGTGTGCTCTGTGGCTAAAACTTATTTGGTTCCGGCTACGCCGGGTTAGGCATTGGACAGGCAACAGTTGATACCAGTTCTTATATGTGTTCGATTCTCCTGTAGGAACTGTGCTTGCACCCATCTTCGCGTGCCGAGTTGATTTCAATCAAAAATCAGAGTCGAATCTGTTATCATTTTTCATCCATTCACGTTATGGAGACCGTATTTGATAGGTGCAAGTACGCCATCCTACGATCTTACGTTCTTACGTTTCTTCTTTAATTGTATAAAGTTGATTGGCAGAAAGATTTTCCAGGCGGGACGTTTTTCCACTGGGCCATTCAATGGTGATACTTGAAATATTTTCTTGCTGTCCTAAGCCGAAGGTGACGGGTAATTCGACTTGCGATAAATAACTGCGGGTCGGCATCACCCGGCGGAACTGGGTTCCCTGTGCGGTTTTAATTGTGATGGTTGCCCCGATGGCATTGCGGTTGGATTCGGTGCCGATCAGTTTGAAGCGAATCCAGTGATTTTCCGAAGTCTGATCATTTCGCAGCAAGCGTGCTTTTTTTCCTGTTGTTGAAATCAAAATATCGAGATCGCCGTCCGCATCGATATCAGCATAGGCTGCCCCTCGTCCAACAATACTTTTGGAAAAATCGGTTCCCGTTTTATCTGACGGAACCTGAACGAATTCGGTTGTGGAATCTGGTCCGCTGTTCCAGAACAGTTGTGGCGGTTGTTCATAAAACTGGCTTGCCTGCACTTTGTTGATATCTTCTTCCAGATGACCGTTGGCAGTGAATAAGTCGAGTCGTCCGTCCAAATCGCAATCGAAAAAGAAGAGGCCAAATGTGAGGCTGAGCCGTGTGCGTGGTCCCAACCCGGAAGAAATTGCTTCGTCACTAAATTGCAGATCATCGCTGGGAGAAACATAGAGTGCCGTCATTTCGTTGGCGAAGTTTCCGATCGCGATACCAATTTCTTTGTTATTGCGAAACCGACTGCTGTCCAGTCCCATCGCTCCGCGCGCGTTCCCTGCAGAATCATAAGCAACTCCTGAAATAGCACCGATTTCTTCAAACGTGCCATCTCCCTTGTTACGAAATAGAAAATTCTGCACCGTGTCGTTCGAAACAAATATATCGAGGTTGCCATCGTTGTCATAATCATCAAACGTCACCCCCAGCGATTTCCCCATTGGGTTGTTGGTCGCAGGATTCTTTATTTCAATGCCCGCTTGAGCACTCACATCACGAAACTTGCCGTTCCCTTCGTTATGGTATAAATACGACACCGCCCCTT
>JAJRTM010000924.1 GCA_024278285.1 Planctomycetota bacterium | reverse complement strand
TTACTTGCCGTTGCAAAACGAAATGGCGAGTTTCTGGAACTGCATACGCAGCCAACGTTAATCCGCAGCACGCTTCCCATGGCTGCCATTTACGATGCTTATAATATGATCGAAATTGAGGGAGACGCCGCCGGGAAAACCTGGTTTTCCGGCATGGGAGCCGGGCAAATGCCAACGGCTTCTGCGGTTGTTTCCGATTTGATTGACCTGGCAGTCGGTCGCGCTCAGCAGACTTTTCCGTTACTCGATTTATGGGGGCAAAGCGAGCCGCTTCCCATCCTTCCGGCAGAGAAAATCGAAAGGCGATACTACCTACGTTTCCATGCGGTCGATCAGCCGGGAACGATTTCTTCAATTGCTACTATTCTTGGAAATCACGAAATCAGTATTGCATCGTGCATTCAACACGAGTTCGAAATTCATCAAGCTGGCTCTGGAAAAAATGGATCATCGATCGTCCCTTTTGTTGTCATTACACATAAAACAACCGAAGGACAAATGCGAGCCGCAGACGAAGAACTGGCCCAATGCGACGCCGTCGAACCGAATCACCTCCGTTTGCCAATGCAAGATTAAGCTCTTGTCAATGAAATGCTGCGCAAAAGTGGCAGGAAATTTCCATGTGATTTTTTTGAACCACGAATGGACGCGAATGAACACTAATAAAATAATTCTTTCAAGCCTTTGGGGTTTCAGTTCATCGTAGGATGGCGTGCTTGCACCCATCTTCGCGTGCCGAGTTGCGTTCAATGAAAATTAGAGAGTAAATCTGTTATTATTCTGCAATTGATTCACCATCATGATGAGATTGATACGGCATTAGATTTATAATAGTGGAAACCACATTTGATGGGTGCAAGCACGCCATCCTACATTTCAATGTTAAAGTTCTCCATAGAATTTTCCTGACTCTACCGGATTCTATGTGCCAGTAATTTCAATACTTTTTCTTATTGGCTGAAGGCCAATCCCATCATAGCCTGGGGCATCGCCCCAGGAAGAGATCAAAATAAACCCCTTTGGCTGAAAGCCATAATCAAAAGCATTGAATATGGCTTTCAGCCAAGTAAGTGAATCGGATCCTTTTTTCCTGGGGCGATGCCCCAGGCTATGGTAAAAGAGGCCTTCAGCCAAAAAAAGTAAAACTCGACAGTAATTGCTTGGTGCAAAGCGATTTTCGATCACTCAAACCGGCTGCACATAGAATCCGGTAGAGTCAGGAAAATTCGTGTCTATTCGCGTTCATTCGTGGTTCAAATCCCTACTTTGGTTCCGGCTTTGCCGGGTTAGGATTTACAGGTTGGGTAAATTCTTTCCATTGATTCTCCAGGAATGTTTTGTCGATCCGGTCCGGGTGAATCAAAATCAAATAACGAAACGAAAGTGTTTTTCCTGCTTTCAGATTGTAGGGACTATTGAAAATTGGTGTCTGAATTAATTCATTCGGCATCGAAGAGACATGCCACACTGCGGGATATCGAAGATTGCCCGGATGATCAAACAGTGTCGCGCCGGCTGTTTTTCCATCTTTGAAATCAAGTGTTACGTCCAGCCAGCGAGCTTGCTTCCCGTGAAGAGTCTCCAGTCCTTTTTTTTGGTTTGCCTTGTTCGTGACACTGCCTCCTTCACTGTTCAGCAGCGTCCAGGCGGCGAGATGATCGCGATGAATGACACGAAATTGCAAACCGGCATACCCACCCCATGGCTTTCCCCCTTCTTCGCCCATAATTGGTGTCCGGTCAAGTAACGCATCTTTTTCTGCTGCGGCAGTGAAATCGCCTTGCCAATCTATTTGGTATCTCCCTTTTTTATCGGGAGCACTCACAAGAATTGTTCGCTTCTCGGTCAGTACAGCAGGTTCTCCAGCCGGGTGGTAGCTCAGTTCCAGTTCGAATCGAGCGGAGTAGTCTTTGCCCGGAATGACTTTGACCGCGGTCACTTCGGTACGTCCCATTTCTTTATCAGGCCAGCGACTCACCCCCTCCGGCCAAGCCCAGTACCCTTCCAGACCGTTAATTTTTTTCCAGGCAAAACGTAAGCCACGATGCCAAAGATGATCCCCCGGACGCAGATCGGTTAAAGTTGCACCATCCAATGTCCTTAATGGGTGAAAGTACGGGCAACCTTTTTCGCGTCCATCCAGTAAATGATTGAACTGCCAGACAACCTGCCCATGATTGAGCAGTGCCAGCGAAGCGGTCGTCTTCTGCCAGGTGTAAAGAGGTTTGACGTTCTCTATTGCAGGCAAAGCCTCGGCGGTGAATAACCAACTTCCCAGCAAAGTAATGACCATTGCGAATTGTTGCAGCCTGAAATATTGAAACATCTGTTATTCCTTCTTTGTTTGCCGGACCAATTATGGATAATTGTATCTGGTATTCTGTCCATGGTCAAGAATGGAGCTTATTCCAGGAGGCTCTATAAATTCAAAAATCCTACTGAGCGGAGAACAGGCAAGAGGCGGTCGCAGGCTTGATAACAATTCCTGGGTGCATTTTAGCTCGGTGATGAGAGCTTGCTTGTGAACCACTCTCTGCCGGCTGGGGTGAGTTCTAATCGTTCATCGTTAAGGCGGCGGACATGTTTTTTTTCCAGTAGAAGTCGTAACCCGAAGGTGAAAGTTTCCATTTGCTCAGCCTGAATGCGTGCAAAAAATTTCTCTCTCAATTGATGAATGGTGTACTCGGGAGACTGGCGATCAAGCTGTACTTCGTAGGGAAGCAGTATTTCAAATGCGATTTGTGCCTGTTTTTCCGAACTTTCTGACATTATTTTCCTTTCAGGTGACGCAGGAGTTGTAAAAGTAATACAAAAGAACTTACTCAAGTTGCGAAGTGAGATCAAATGGGCGAGTATGATCTCCGGAAGAACTAAAACATATTGAAATTCGTTGATTCCACAATAATACAGGGGCGAAACTGTTGTTTACAGTCCCACAAATGGGTTACATTGCCGGATTCCCATTAGTTTGTGGAAATAGAGGGTAAGTAACCGCGTATCACGCAATCTCGGATTGCACCGTTTCAGCTTCGTATGCCACTGCATCAAACGACGAATTATTCTATGATTATTGTATTAAAACAGAACTCGACAGATAAACAGATCCAGCACATTCTCGACAAAATTGAGGAAATGGGCTTTCGGCACGATTTAAGTCGCGGCGAAAAACGAACTGTGATTGGCATTATCGGCGAAGAAGACAAACTCCGCGAGGCTCCGCTCAAAGCGATCCCGGGAGTTGATAAAGTGGTGCCGGTACTTAAACCGTACAAAATGGCGAGCTTGGAGTATCAGGAAGAACCTTCTGTTTTCGATCTCGGCTTCGGCGTAAAGGTTGGCGGCGGTAACCTGATGATGATTGCAGGGCCTTGTGCGATCGAAGGGAAAGATATTCTGCATGAAATTGCAGTGGCGGTAAAAGCATCGGGAGCGAATGTTTTACGGGGCGGAGCGTTCAAACCACGAACCAGTCCTTACAGTTTTCAAGGAATGGGAGAAGAAGGGCTGAAAATCCTTCAGGAGATCGGCCACGAACTACAGATGCCGGTTGTTACCGAAGTGATGGATCCGAGACAGGTGGAGCTGATCGATAAATATACAGATATCTTTCAGATTGGTGCCCGCAACATGCAGAACTTCAATCTGCTTAAAGAAGTCGGTTCCACAAAGCGACCCGTTCTTTTGAAACGCGGAATGAGCGCGACGGTAGTTGATTTACTAATGTCGGCTGAATATATTATTTCGCAGGGAAATAAAGAAGTTATTCTGTGCGAGCGAGGCATACGCAGTTTCGATCCTTCGACCAGAAATCTTCTCGACTTGGCGATTGTCCCGAACCTTCGCTGTTTGTCGCATTTGCCGATCATTATCGATCCGTCTCATGCGACCGGGCGGCCCGAATTAATCCCTGCGATGTCGCTGGCATCGATTGCAGCCGGGACGGACGGGGTTCATATTGAAGTACACAGCAATCCTGAAATGGCAAAAAGCGATGGCCCGCAGGCGTTGCTACCCGAACAGTTTGATGAGGTGATGAAACAGATGAAACAGATGGCAGAAATGCTCGGCAAAACGATCCCGACCCCTGCCTCAACATAAAAGGCGAGCCGGGGATGTCGGGATGTTACCCCGCTGCTAAGGTGCTTTTCTTGTTCCGTCACCAGGGCCATTACTGACCCTGCTCGACTCAACAAGTACAGACAGAAAAGTCTGTACTCCGTGAAGATATTATTTAACAGAAAGAAACTGGAGTGAATCAGATGCGACGTTTGATGATTGCAGGTAACTGGAAGATGAATACGGATTTGGCCTCTGGAACGGCGCTCGCTTCTGGATTGGCGAAAGCGATTTCTGGAAAAGAGTTGACGGTTGATGTGTTGGTTTGCCCGCCGTTTCCGTATTTACAAGCCGTAAAGCAAGCCGTGGGGGATTCTGGAATTACTGTGGGCGGACAAAATTGCTACTTCGAAGAATCGGGAGCCTTCACCGGAGAAGTTTCTGTGGGAATGCTTCAGGATGTTGGCTGTGATTGGATTTTGCTGGGACACAGCGAACGTCGGCATGTACTCAAAGAGTGCAATG
>JAJRTM010000923.1 GCA_024278285.1 Planctomycetota bacterium | reverse complement strand
TTAAATCATCAAGCTGGATCAGTGAGTCATTCTTGTTTTCCAGGGAAGAACAACGATCACTACAATTGCCACATTTTGACTTCTTACCAGCAAGCAGTCGTACCAATTGAATGACCGCAACAGTGACAATAAGCAGACTGAGAATAGTTTGCCAATCGATCATACGTCTCCCTCCTTCTCCAGTCAAACTTGCCGAACTTAGGCTCTTATCAATGAAATGCTGCGAAAAACTGGCAGGATATTTTTGAAAGCCACGGATGAACACTGATTTTCACGGATAAAAGAGATCAGTCAAGTTTTACCTACCGGGGATATCTTTTTCATAAACAAGAGGGATAAACCAAGTTTGGCTTACGCCGCTCAGAATCCCATCTGTGAAAATCCGTGTTCATCTGTGGCTAAAACTTATTTGGTTCTGGCTATACCGGACTTAGGCTAATGATCCGTTTTACCGCAGCCTGCGTGATTATACTGTCGGCAGTATCGCGATTCCAATCTGATACGTTGCCCATGCTCCAAGGTACGCCAGGGTTGTCATGTATGTAAAGGAAAACAGGGGCCATTTCCAGGAATTAGTTTCTTGTCGCATTACCATTAACGTGGCCCCACATTGAGCGCACAAAGCGAAAAAGACCATCACCGATAACGCGACTGGCACATTGTAAACGGGGGTGCCGTCGGCTTTGCGGGCGGAGTGCATTTTAGCCATCAAGCCGGTATCTTCCTCGTCAACATCGCCACCAAGACTGTAGATCGTTCCCAAGGTTCCAATAATCACTTCACGTGCCGGGAACGAGGCGATCGCTCCCATGCCAATTCGCCAGTCCCAGCCAAGCGGTTCAACAACCGGCTCGATAAAATGGCCTGCGGTTCCCAGAAAACTGTCATTCAAAAGTTGTGAAGAAAGTTCGCGGCTTCGCTCTTGAAGAGTTTCGCGAGCAGGATCTTCTTCTGACAGTTCTCCGCTTTCGAGAAGAGTCTTCACTTGATTCAGTTCCGTACGATCCCCCGGAAAATAACCGGCTGCCCAGACGATAATTGTTGTCAGGAAAATCAACGTCCCTGCCTGTTTCAAAAAAGAACGACCACGATCCCAGACACGATAAAACACAACGCGAAACGAAGGCCATTTGAAGTTAGGCAGTTCCATCACAAATGGAGCAACTTCCCCCTTGAACCAGGTCTTTTTCAAAATCCAGGCAACGGGAATCGCCACAACAACGCCGAGCAGATAAAAACAGAATAGCACAAACGCCTGCAATGAAACGAATCCTCCAAAGATCGTTTGCTGAGGAATGAACGCGTTAATCATCAGCAGATACACAGGCAACCGTGCAGAACAACTCATCAGCGGAGCGACCAAAATGGTCACGAATCGTTCCTTACGATCTTCTATCGTTCGGGCAGCCATGATGCCGGGAACTGCGCAGGCGAAGGAAGAAATCATCGGCACAAACGCTTTGCCGCTCAGCCCGACTTTTGTCATGAGGCGGTCCATCAAAAATGCCGCCCGCGACATGTAACCACAATCTTCAAGCACCGCAATAAACAAAAACAGAATCAAAATCTGAGGCAAAAACACAACAACCGAACCAACCCCGCCCACAATGCCGTCTGTCAATAAACTGCGAAACGCACCCGGAGACATCGCGTTTATAATCAATCCGCTAATCGCATCTTGAACAATCTCGATCCCATCCATTAACGGGCCGGCCCAAGTGTAAATAGCTTGAAACATCAACAACATAATCACTGCAAAAACAGCAGGGCCAACAATGCGATGCGTCAACCATCGATCTAGCGAATTGCCTCGTTGATCAACAGGTAAGTCCGGCTGCTGAATAACTCCCTCGAGCATTTCTCTTGCCCAGCCGTATCGTACACGCGGCTCTATCGCAGGAATCGGGCAGCCGTTTTGTTTTAACTCTTCCCGTTTTAATCGCAGTATTTCAGCAACAGCATCATTCCCTTTGAGAACTTCCCGTTCGGTTTCGCCATTGATGTCGAGCAGTAATCGTTCTGCGAGATACTCGGGAATCTGTTGTCCTGTTTTCTCTTGAATAATTTCGGAAATCTCAACGCGCGCCAATTGAAAGTTTTCAGGAAATAATTCCAGGTGATTCGGTTTTGTTTTGTTTTCAGTTTGATGATTCGCCAAGATCGCGACCATCTTTTCTTTTAGTTCAGGAATACCAAGACCACTCCTTGCACAGGCAGCAACAACGGGAATTCCGAGTCGTTGCTCCAGCGTTTTGACATCAATTTCCAGTTTCTGTTTCTGAACTTCATCCCACATATTCAAAACAAGAATCGTGGGAAGTCCCAGATCGAGAAGTTGGCTGAGCAGATAAAGATGTCTTTGCAAATGAGTCGCATCAACAATACAAATCACAGCATCTGGAATCTCGGTTTGCTCCTGCGAACCGAGCAGCACGCGGACAGAAACCATCTCATCAGCCGTGCGCGGCGAAAGGCTGTAAGTTCCCGGCAAATCAATCAGCTCAATGTCACGGTCTTGATACCGAAAACTTCCGACTTTTTTTTCAACCGTTACTCCCGGATAATTCCCAACCCGCGCTTTCATGCCAGCCAACGCATTGAACAGCGTACTTTTTCCGGTGTTCGGATTACCGATTAACGCAAAGGTCAATTGAGAAGCAGGCGAGTTCGATTCTGCACAAAAGCTCTCAGCAGGTTCATCAGAAGCAGCATTCGACATGATAAAATCTCATTCACCCAACAGGTATTTCTTCACTAACATTATCCTGCAGGACGCGTCGCGACGCACCAAAACGATCAGGGCGTACTTCATGGTGCGTCACGACGTACCCTACCTTTTTTATCCGTGTTTCATCAGTGCTTATCCGTGGCTCTTTTGCATTTCAAGAAGCACGTAACTTCCAGGTGAATCGTTTACGATTCCAATTCTGAAGTGATGTGAACTCTTTCTGTTTCTGAGGCCCGCAACGAGATTTTACAGCCACAAACTTCAAACTCCAGCGGGTCACCCATTGGGGCTTTGCCGACAAAGCGAATCGATTCCCCTTCAAAAAGACCCATTTCCATCAAACGCATCGCGATTGCATCGGTCCCATCGATATGAGAAACCGTCGCCTGATCACCCACGTTTAAGGTTTTGAGAGTTGGCATGATCTCGATAGATTTGGCAAAAGGTGGGAATTAAAAGAGAGACTGTGAGAGAATCTGAAGACTCAATCTCAATTAAACAACAGGCAGGGTAGAGGCGATAGAAACAAGAATCATCACCGCCTGGCTGCA
>JAJRTM010000922.1 GCA_024278285.1 Planctomycetota bacterium | reverse complement strand
CTTTGGCAACCCTGCCAGTAGGTATGGCTATTTGACTAGGTGCATGGTACGGTATACAAATTCATTTCAGGTCATTTCTATTCAGATATTGAATATTTCTGAAATAATTAATATTTGTGCGGTCAAAGTAGGGTCTTCTGGCGCCTTTTATAGAAAGGGCATGTTTTCATGCTCAGTACAAATCAATCTGTTGTTCGGGAATATTTTGAACTGGCTTGCCAGGGAGACGGTTCTGCTTTGGGGAAACTGTTGGAGCAACATCGTCCGTGGTTGAAGTTTCTGGCAAAACGGATGCTCCAGGGGGATCTTCAGGCTCGCATTGATGAATCGGATGTTGTTCAGCAAACGTGCTTGTCAGTACATCGAAATTTCAAGAATTTTGCAGGTAGCGAACTGGGCGAATTTATCGCATGGCTCAAACAAATTCATGAACGTAATCTACAGGATATGTTTAAGCACCACCGGCAAACACAAATGCGGTCGGTCAGTAAAGAAAAACGGTATGAGACAGAAAAAGAATTGGATAGCTTGACGGCTGGGCTTACAGTCTCTTCTCCTTCTCAGCGGCTGTTTCAAAGTGAGGAGGCGATTCAACTGGCGGCTGCCTTAGAGCAGTTGCCCAAAGACCAGGCTGAGGCGGTACGGATGCGGTATCTGGAAGGATGCACGCTGGCAGAAATTACCCGACAGATGGATCGGTCTTACAGTGCAATAGTTGGTTTAATTAAACGTGGTGTCAATGGGTTGAAAAAGCACTTTCAGCAATAAAATGTAGTGGAGTCGATGAAATGGGCCAACAAGAGAATCAGCAAAAACTTACGGTAGAATCTCAACTCGATGCGATCCTGCAAGATTACATGGAACAAATTGATCGAGGCGTTTCGGTTGATCAGAATGCAATCATCGCCGCGAACCCGGAACTGGCCGATCTATTAAATAATTTCTTCGCCATTGAAGCTGACATTAATCAAATGGCAGGGCCACTGTTTTCTGAACTTGAATTAGGCATTAAAACAGGCAATACCGACCAGGCAACTTCCAGGATCGGTGACGTTTTCACGCAGACGGTCATTCCCAAACCCGGTACAGAATCGTTTTCGTCCGGCATTCCGCAGCAATTTGGTAGATACAAAATAATCAAGCAACTTGGCGCAGGCGCGATGGGAGAAGTTTATCTGGCGGAAGATACAGAACTGCATCGAAAAGTTGCCCTTAAAATTCCGTTGTTTGATGATCCTAAAAACACCGAACTGGCAGAGCGTTTTTATCGGGAAGCCCGTTCCTCAGCGATATTGCGGCACGCCAATATCTGCCCCGTTTACGATGTCGGGGAATTAGAGGGGGTTCGATACATTTCGATGGCGTATATCGAAGGAGCACCGCTTTCCGATTTACTGAAATCTCCCGAGCCGGTTCCTGAGCGAAGAGTCGCCTATTTAATTCGCAAACTCGCGCTCGGCCTGACGGATGCCCACGAACAAACCATCATCCACCGCGATCTCAAACCAGCGAACATCATGCTGGATAAAAAGGGGGAACCGGTCGTGATGGATTTTGGGTTGGCCTGTATCACCAACCATTCAGAATCTGCCCGTATTACCCGTTCGGGGCAAATTCTGGGAACACCGGCTTATATGCCTCCCGAACAGATTGAAGCCGATCTTTCCAAAATTGGCCCCGGCTGCGATATCTACAGCCTGGGGGTCATCTTCTACGAGCTTCTTGCAGGTCAGTTACCATTTCAGGGATCGGTTGCCTCGGTACTGGGGCAAATTATGACTCAGGCCCCCAAATCTCCTCATGAGATAAGACCGGAAATCAACGCAGAACTCGAAGTAATCTGCATGAAAATGATGGCAAAATCGATTGCTGACCGACAAACCAGCATGAAAGAAGTCGCTCGCGATCTGTTACGCTGGCTCAAAGAAAATCCAGCCGCAGGTCAAAGGGCAACCCTGCAACAGAAAACTCTCGAAGAATCGAAAGAGGTTTCTGAATCGAAGGAAGCAGAAGCTGAAAAAAGCATTCAAGAATTGACAGCAAGTTCGCACGGTGCGCTACTCGATATGGCTCGCAAACTGCTTGAAAAACATGACTACGAACAGGTTGTTCAACTTGCTGACAAAATTCCAGAGAAACGGCAAACTCCAGAATTACTAGAGTTATTTGACAAGGCACAGAAACTCTCTGACGAACTCACTTATCTCACTTTATCCATCCAGGAACTAAGAGCAAAAAAAGACTACCACGGCTTGATTCCCAAACTGCAAGAATTTCTCAAGCTCAAACCGATAAATCGCAAAGTCAGAAAGCTGCTGGAAGATGCCAAAGTAAAAGCTCGCTACACAGCGAAACAAGATGACGGCAACGCCCCCAGTAGTTCGATGTTGCGTTGGATTACTGAAGATGCAACGACGATGATTGCGGTTGGCTTGATCGCGTTCGGGATCGCGTTTGCTGGCATCACGATGTATTTACGCTCGGGAGGCAGGACGATTCAGGTTCGTATTGATGACCCGACTGCTGTTGTTACCATCGATGGGAAACAGATCAGCATCAAAGGAAAATCGGGCACCACGCGGCTTTCTGTGGGAGATCGAAAAGTAACCGTCACGCTGGCAGATGGGACCGTCGCACAAGGTTGGGATCAATTCGTTTACACGGTAAAAAAAGGAAAGAATGTCCCACTGGATATTCGCGTTCTGCCACAAAAGCCACCAGCGAAAGTTGCGAAAGAATCCCCGCCCGCTTCAACAGGCACCTGGAAATTTACCGCCGCAGGGAAATTGGAAGGGAACACGGGAACCGTTGGTACATTGCAGATTTCACCTGACGGCAATCAGCTTCATTCTACAACATTTGGCAGCGGTGGCGATATTTCAAAGTTCTGGGATCTCACCACCGGCAGTTATTTAACGGCTCCATCTAGCCATCATGGTGTTTTTCTTTCCAATCAGCAGTTTCTTTTCGCAGGTGTAGAATTACAGCGGTATGATCTAAGCAATAAGAAAACGATTTGGAAAAGTCGTTTAGAAAGTTTTTGCCATAGTGTTACTGTAACACCAAACCAGAAGCTTGCGGTTACTGGCGGGTTTCATGATCCCTTCCTTTATATTTATCACCTGCAAACCGGTCAGCGCGTGCAACAGATCGATTTAGGCAATGTTGTCTGGAGTATCGCCATCCACCCCAACGGAAAAACCGCATGGATCGGTTCTGTGGATGAAATTCTGATTGTTGATTTACGAACAGGAAAGATTACTGACCGGCTTAAAGGATCGAAAGGTTTAAATAACGAATTACACTTTACCAAAGATGGTAAAAATTTAATTTCACCAACACATAATGAGGGCAGGTTCTGGTTATGGAATGTCGCAACGCGCAAGGTAATCCGCGAATTCAAAGGTGACGTAAGAGCACTTTCTTTCCTGCCGGGCGATCAACAAATCATTTCGGGGTCAGGAAAATCACTCCGTTTATGGGATGTCGCTACCGGAAAACAACTGGCGATGATTTCTGCTGAAACAAACCGTTTCAAGACCCTGGCAGTTTCCCCCGATGGAAAGTACGTCTACACCGGCGGCGGTAGCCAGTACATCCAAAGCAAAAAAGGACATGACTTCGATGGCGATTACACGATCTACAAATGGCGTATTGTGAATGTAGGGGAAGCTTCGGCTGAATTTACCCCGACTGCAACTTCCCCACGCACACCTCTGCCTACTGGCCCAACGGGGGATATTAAAAAACTTATTGGGCGTGCAGATGGCATCAAGCCGGGGCATGTGTTAAGTAATCTTACGCCGACGGAAATCATTACCTCAACTGACTGGAAATGGACCGAACCGGTGAACCTGGGTAAGCAAATTAATACCATTTACAAAGAGAGTGGAAGTTGCCTGTCGGCTGATGGCCTGACGCTTTATTTTCACTCCGACCGTCCCGGCGGAGAGGGGGATATCGATCTTTATCAAGCTGTACGCAAAAGTTTGGATCAACCATTTGGAAAACCAACAAACCTGGGACCGCTCATCAATTCCAGTGAACGCGATCAGGGTCCAGCCGTTTCAACGGATGGTTTAACGATCCTTTTTCACTCAAAACGATCAGGTAATCTAGGGGATTTTGACATCTGGCAAAGTAATCGATCATCAATCGATCAACCATTTGGTAAACCGGTAAACATGGGGACGAACATTAACTCCAGTAGTTCGGAATCGCACCCTTCGCTCAGCCCGGATAGAAAAACTCTGGTTTTTGTTTCGCGGCGACCGGGCAGCCTGGGGAATGCCGATTTCTATATGTCAACACGCAACTCACCCAGTGAGAAGTTTGGTAACGCAGTCCACCTTCCACACTTGAGTAGCAATACCGGGGACTATTGGGCACGGTTTACGCCCGATGGTCGCGCTATACTGTTTGGTTCTTTTCGTCCTCCCAACCTTGGCGGCGAAGATTTCTGGATTTCCAAGCGAACCAATAATGGCAAATTCGAAACTCCTGTTTATCTGGAAAGCCCATTGAACAGCAGTGCAAGAGAAGGGGCAGCCGCGTTTACACCGAACGGTCAAACGGTCATCTTTGATTCGATGCGTCCCGGAGGTCTGGGCAATTACGATCTCTGGATGTCTCACCGTGTTCCCAAGAAAATTAGTCCGTAACGTACGCCGGTGCGAGTTCCAAGGAAGGGTTGATGGTATGGAATTACGAAACAGGCAAATGGAAAACAATTGATATCAGGTTCAATAGACGGAACCATTCAAATTTGGAATGTCGCAACAGGAAAGCAGGAACGTCAAATTGGGTCAATTACCAAGCACTACACCCATCGTTGCCTTTGCGTTATCACCGGATGGCAAATAAATTAACTGTTATTTTACAAACTCTCACCATTGCCGGAGTGCCGTGGTATTTTGATAAAACGCTCCGACCGGGTAGCCCGACCGCCTCTGGCGGTTGGGTTGCGTAGCAACAAGATGTTTGCGCCATGTGGATCCCATCATTATTGAAAGTTCAAAAGAAATTGAAAGCACATGCCACATTCATCTGGTGCCTGGCGGCACCCAACCACTAAAAGTGGTCGGGCTACCCGCTTGCCTGCAAAGTAGCAAAGTAGGGTACGCTTTGCGTACCACATCTGAGAGGTGATATATGCTACAATGGCAAAGATTATTTATGGTCGAGGAACACCATTAGTATACACAGCGTACCCTACCTGACTGTTAGGAAAAACGAATCATGGCCCCAAAGTTTACTCTTCAAACAGTGTCTGGTATCGTGATGTTGATTGCAATTGCATCTGCTTCACTTACCACTGATCAGATCGAAGCATCGGAGTTTACTCTGATCTTGCAGAAAAAAATCAATCAGCCTGATATTGATTGGCTACGCAAAGCGACACAAAATCAGCTTCGCGGGTGCCGAGTTCAGGGCAAAGATGGCGTCTGGTTGCATACGCCCGATGGTGTGGGAAACTATCGGGCATTATGGACTCGCGATTTTTCGTATATGGTTCAGTACGCTGGCGATCTGCTCGATCCGAAGGAAATCAAAGCGTCGATACTGTACTTGCTTGCTGGACAGCGAAAAGATGGTTGCATGCCGGATCGTGTTAATGTGGCAGGCAAAGGAGTTTCCAGCCCCGGAGCAGAACGCACACCGTTAGCTGATCATGCACTGGATAATGGCATGTTTATGGCGAAACTGGTCTGTGATTATGTTGAGTTGACCGGCGACCTGAACTTTCTACGACAAGTCGAACCAGCCATTCGCAAAGGGCTGGACCACACACGCCGAGTTGCTAACGGTCTTGTTTTTAATCCCCCCGAATCCCCTCAGTGCCCGTACGGATTCACAGATACCATTGCCAAGACCGGTCATCTACTGTTTTGCTCGGTGTTGTATTTCGATGCCTGCTCTCAAATGGAACGACTTTGTCGGAAGGCAGAATGTGGAAATCCAGCAGAATACAAACGCCGTGCCAAACTGATTCAAGAAAATATTAATCTGCTTTGGAACGACAATGCAGGAATGTTCTGGGCAGCAGATCGTGATTGCAAACAGATTGACATTTGGGGCAGCGCACTGGCAGTGAACTACGGGCTGACAACAGAACAGCAATCTCATCGCATCGCAGGTTACCTCATCGCAAACCACGACCAGATCGTTCAACGCGGTCAGGTTCGACACTTGCCAGCAGGAGAAAACTGGCAACGGTTTCTTCGTGAACCGGGTATCAAACCAGGCACGTATCAAAACGGTGCATTCTGGGCAACACCTCTTGCCTGGATCGTACCAACAATTGCAAGCCGTGATCCGGAGCTGGCAGTAAAAATCGTCAGGGACGTCATCGCCGATTTTCGTGACCGAGGCATTACCGAATGTATCAACGGAGACTATCGTAACGTCCCCGAATATGTTGTCAGCGCAACCAATGTATATGGATTATTAAATACCAGGTAAAACCGACTTCAGCTTATCCTACTATTGCTGCGCTACGCTGCAATATCAATCGGGATGAGAATCTGGTTTTATTTTGACTTGCTCGATAATCAGCGTATCGACGATTAATTGTGTCGCGTGATAAATGAGAGGGGGAAGAATCGCCAGCGAGGAGATGCCTGAAGCAAGCAGGACCGGGGCGGTTGCCAGGTCGATTGCAATAGGGAGTGTCTTCTGGCTTCCCGAAAACATCACGGCGATGGCATCTTTTTTAGAGCAATTAATGATGCGGGCAGCGGTCCAGCTTATGGCTAAAAACAGAAGATGAATCGCCAGGCAGACAAGCCAGACAATCATCAAAGAGCCAAGTGAAATATTGCCTGAATTTCCTGCTAACTCTGGACCTGACCTAATCGCTCCAACGAAGATGATCGATAAAATCCCCAACTGAGCTGCCATGCTGATTTTGGGGCGATTATTATCTGCGAATATTTTGATTGAACCAGAGAGCCGAACAACTTGCCCCAGCACCATCGGCAACAATGCGATCACGAGTAACCGCATCGCCAGTGCTTTTGAATCGAGCGGTGCTGATCTTCCCAGCATCATCCAAAGCCAGAATGGCGTGACGATGAAACAGAGTCCATTGGTAATGAGGGTTGCCATTAAAGAGACAGCGTCGTTGCCTCCTGCTTTGCGTGTCCAGACCGCAGCCGATGCCAACGTGGAAGGGACTGCTGCCATGATGAGCAGCCCCGCAGAAAATGGAGAGGCAGGCAACAGTAAGACAATCCCCCAGACAATCAAAGGAAATAAAATCGAACTGATAGCAGAAGCTGTTAGAATTCCCCAGGGACGGGTTGCCGTTTGCGTCAGTTGCTGCAAACTTAATGTGACTGACATGCAAAACAAAACCGCAAAGACGATCACTTTTGTTTGCACAAACGAAGTGATTAAAGCACTCCACTGAGAACTTGACTGACCAATCCCCATGCCAAGCGGTATCACGATCAGCAGCGAATATAAAAACCAGTGCTTGAGAAGGTGTTTCACAGAATGGTCATTTCGTAGAGTTTATTTTTGCAGCCTGCTGTTCCCATCGCTTTAACTTTAACAACTGCCTTGCTCTGCGAGGTGCGGGAAATTTAACCTGGCTGAAAACGTCTATCGCAGAAGAAAACTCGTTCTGCCTGGCTTGAGATTCAGCCAAAAGTTCCAGCGCACTATGTTGCCAGCGTCCTTCCGGGTATCGCTTGAGATAGTTAATGGTTGTGTTGCCGGCTGCCCGGAAATCATTTTTTTCGAACTGGCACAAAGCACTCCAATAGCGAGCATCTTCAGATTGTAAGGCACGAAGTAAATTTTCTTTTTGTATTTCCAAAGAAGCGTTCCCGCCCGGAACCCCTCTTTGTAATTGAAGTCGCATGTAAGAGGAAATTGCTTCGGTTTCATTCCCGAGAAGCTGTTCGACCCGCGACAACTGCATCCGTTTTACCTGACTTTTCTTGATCGTTCGATTCTCTTTTTGATCCACACTGGTTCGAATCGATTGCACCGTTTTATTGACCGTCGCCAGATACAATTCTCGCAGTCGGGTTGCTCCTTTCGATGCGTTTGCAACATTTTCGTACATTTCATAAGGATACTCCCAAAGACGAATTTCTCCATTTGAAAAAATCTTATCTGTCAGTCCGGAAGTTCTTTCGATCAATCCAGGTTCATCGTTTTGGGTTCGTAAATGGTTGAAGACTTCGCAGGTCATATTGCCTGCCAGTTCCATCTGCAAGGCTTCACTGCGAGGCGAAACCCTTAACGGACTGTAAGGAAGTGTCACGACCGCCTGCTTCCAATCTGTTTTTTGAAACAATTCAAGAATTGTTTGCTCGCCAGATACTTCACTCGAAATAGAGTTGAATAACTGGCCGAAATCTTTCGCCAGATCATCAAGGCTCCAACTCGGTTTATCTGCGGATACAGAAGAAGTAAATTCCAAACCTGCAGCGGAACAGAAAACGAGAATTTCTTTTCCAATCGGAACAAGAATCAACGGCGGTAAAGTATTTGTTGCTGCCTGCTCACTTTGAACAGGGCTGACCATGATCGCATCGATATTTAATTGTTGAATCAGTGAAACGAACGCCCAGCTCAAATCTTCATCAGTCCCTCTGCCGGCTAACATGATGTCCAGCAAGGTGCGCGGTATCGAAACTTTTGAAAGTTCCTTTTGTGGAACACTTTGCGGGAAATTGGTTTGTAAATAGTGATAGAGTCTGGGATCGATTAATAAAGGATCGCGAGTGATGTTTCGTTGAGTGTAAGCGAATATCCTTCTCACTTTTTCTACATCGGTCGGGGCACCTTTTACGATCTGTTCCATCATCGCACGCATCAACAATTGATCTCGCAGATAAAGAATATCGAGCATGCCTGCGGTTGATTCATTCAGGTGATCGAGCTGCCCCGCAGAAAGAATTCCCTGCAAGGTCGGGTCATCCTGGGAAAATTTTTGACCCGAAAAATCGGCACAACTTTCGAACCACTGATTCAGCAGTGACAAGGCAGAGCGTAACTCTGTGTTCATCGTTTTTTTAGTGGGGCGAAGAATCTGGTAAACCGATTCAAAATCTTCCGAGCATCGCCTTTTTCTAACAAGCTCTGCTCTGGCTGATGACTTTTCATCCTCAGAAGTTTGTGAGTCGCCATTTTTATCGGAGTTACACCCGGCCACGCACAACGATAAGCTGAGAAACAGTAATAGCCAGATTCGTTTCAAAGAAGTAAAAAACATAGTAACAGTCACATTTCACGCAGTAATAAATACGGAATTAAAAAATAGAAGTGGATAGAGATAAATTAGACGGGATCGGTTTCAGATACCAGTTAGTTTTTGCTGGTTAAAGCATATTCCGCAGAGGAAATTCCATGCAATCCGAATGATCTGCACTTATTCCCGAGTTTTTGTCCACTCATTAACCAGTACGCGAATTTGGAGAAGTTGTTGGATGATCTTCCTTAAATCATGCAAGGGGAGCATGTTCGGGCCATCGCTGAGTGCTTTGTCGGGGTTGGGATGCGTTTCCATGAAAACAGCATCACAGCCACAAGCGACTGCCGCCCGAGCGAGAAAAGGAATCATCTTTCGGTTTCCGCCGGTTGTTTTTCCGCCCGGCGTCTGGACCGAATGCGTCGCATCAAACACGACCGGGCACCCCAATTGCTGTAACGTGGGAATCGCCTGCATATCGTTCACCAGATGACCGTATCCAAAAGTTGTTCCTCGCTCAGTCGCTAATATGTTGGACTGCCCTGAATCTTCACACTTGTTAATAATGTGTGACATATCCTGCGGTGCAATAAACTGTGGCTTCTTCACATTGATGATACTGCCATGCTTTGCGGTCGCGATCGCGGTCGCGGTGATCAAATCGGTCTGTCTGGCCAGAAAAGCGGGGATCTGCACGATCTTGCAAACTTGCGCCACGGGACCTGCTTGTGAAGGATCGTGGATATCGGTTGTGGTTACCAGTCCGGTCTTTTCGCTCACTTCACGTAGAATATCGAGCCCTGCCTCCAACCCCGGACCACGAAAGCTATCGATACTGGTCCGATTCGCTTTATCGAAACTCGCTTTGAAAACGACTTGAATTCCAAGTTCGTCACGAATCGCAACAATTTCCTGGGCAATATCGAGAATCATCTCACGAGATTCAATTACGCACGGCCCCAATAAAAACAACAAAGGCTCGCCACTTCCACAACGAAAATGATCGGTGATTACAGGATTAACTGGCATAAGGGCGGTTTTCAAAAAGAGCTTGAAGTGAGTTTGAACTAGGCTGAAATTCAATACAGAAAACCATTATTGCAGGACTTCGCGATATCGAGAAGTCCTAAATTTACTTTCTCGCGATGTCGCAAAGAACCGCCTGAACGATAGCTGTCGCCTCTTTTGTATCGCATAAGAGAATCTCCATTGGTCTGAAAATGCATTACTGAACGAAGGGGAGACATTCTTGCCTGTCTTAAATAGAGCATGCTCAAACGAAACAGACGCCGAATGTCTTCCCTCGTTCCCAAGCTCCTGCTTGGGAACGCAAGGGGCAGAAGCTCCTGCTTCATGCCGGTACTGAAAATCATCGAAAACAATTAAAACTCACCAGAAGGAGGACCTTCCCAGCCGTCCGTTCCCAAGCTGGAGCTTGGGAACGAGGAGAAAATTGTTATCAGCCGTAGGGTCCGCTATTGCGGACCAGCGCATGAAATAGGGGGATCCACTTCCCATCGTGGTCCGCGGGTAGCGGACCCTACGCCAAAGCTGAATAATTACCGAAATTCTCATTCTCTCTGAGCCAATTCCTGACAAAATAATAAAAACTCAGAAGTCGTAATCTCCATGCCTGATTGAAGCTGCGTCAATTCTAAATTTTTTATTTCTGAATGAACCTCAAAGTGCTCTTGACGATTCGAAATGATTGGTTAAATTGGGGCCAAATGGTGAGAAGTGGGAGAGAGTGGGGCCTGTGGCATTTACCGGAACTTTTGATCGAACAATTGATGACAAACACCGCATTGCGATTCCCAAATCGATGCGTGATGAATTCGTAACCGGAGATAGTCATAAGGTTTACGCTGCACCAGGAAATGATAAGTGTATTGCGATCTATTCAGAAAAATCTTTCGAAGAATACGCTGAAAAGTTAAAACAACTCTCCTCTGCACGGTCGGAAGTGCGGAATTTTCTCCGAATCTTTTATTCTCAAGCCGAAGGAGTGGAACCAGACAAACAGGGAAGAATTCGCTTGCCGGGCCGGCTCGTTTCG